>JAOUFX010000987.1 GCA_029857975.1 Deltaproteobacteria bacterium
CGAGTTTTTCATAAAAATCGGGCTGGTCTGCATGGGAGCGGAGATCATGTTCCAGGTGGTGATGAAAGCGGGGGCAGTTGGGTTAGCCCAGGCTTTGCTGGTGGTGATTGTGGTCTTTTTCGTTACCTACGGGATCTGCCGGAAGTTCGGAATATCGGAGCGGTTCTCCAGCATCATCGCCACCGGCAATTCCATCTGCGGCGTCTCGGCATCCATCGCCGCCGGGGGGGCCGTGATGGGAGACCCGAAGGAAGTCAGCTACATCGTCGCCTGGTTGATGATTTGTGCAGTCCTCTTGATCCTCATCATGCCGCCTCTGGCCAAATGGATGAATCTTCCTGATAATATGGCGGGAGCCTGGGTTGCCGGAGTCATTGACAATACCGGGGCGGTAGTCGCCGCCGGGGAGGTGCTGGGCTCGAAGACCGCCCTCCAGGCCGCGGCCATGGTGAAGATGTCCCAGAACGTGCTTATCGGTTTTGCCGCCTTTCTCCTGGCCCTTTGGGCGACCCTCTCCCTCGAGAAAAAAAGCACGGGTGAAAGGCCCGCCCTTTCCGAGGTTTGGTATCGTTTCCCCAAGTTCATCGTCGGCTTCGTGGCGGCTTCTCTCATCGTTTCTTTCTATGCCGAGCCCGTTATGGGTGAGAAGGTCACCAAGGGAGTCACCGGATTGATGAAGGGCTATCGCACTTGGTTATTTGCCATCTGCTTTGTATGCATCGGCCTGGAGACCCAAATCAAAGAATTGGTCTCCGTCGGCGGGGGCCGGCCGGCGATGGCCTATTTCATCGCCCAGGGCTTCAACATCATCTGGACCCTGATCGTCGTTTATATTCTCTGGTCCGGATGGCTTTTCACCCCGCCCATCTGATCCGATTGGGGAGAGAAGCCGAACAGGAGAGGGGGGGCCTTCGGGCCCCCCTTCTTATTCCCGAGTCGTAGGGTTGACTCCGGGAATTTGAGAGTGATATATTTTTTTAACGAGCTATGGAAAAGGAATGCCGGAAAAGATACAACTTGATTCTCTCGGCAGAAGATTCCTTCGCCCGGGCGGTTGCGCTCGGAGTTTGGATGCAAAGGCCTTTGACTGCTTGGCACTACCTCCTCCCCGGCATGTTTCTTTTCGATTTTACGAGGCGGAGCGGCGTGACCAAGCGATACAGTTCTTTTTTTTTATTTCCCAGGAAGTTAGCCCTTGATGTAGCTTGGCAAATGCTCCAAGGAGAAGACCAGAGTCATACCCTGGTCCAGGCAGAAGGAGAGCTTAAGGAATGGCTCACCCATCTAAAGCTGCATTCCGAGAGAATTCTTCGGGGCCACATGAAGCAAATTCAGGTTCTCGTCAGTCATTATTCCAACCTGCTCCAGGCTGAGGGGGATAACTATCCCGCTCTGGTAAGAAACATTTATAAAACGAGTGAATCTTACCAAGCTTTTTTGCAGGAGCTGTCTTTAGCCGAACAAGAAGTGGACAAGGCCATTGCCGAGCAACAAGGGGAGACCCAGGAGGTATGGAAGCGACTCCGGGCCGAGCAGGCGCAAGTGGAGGATCTGAGGAAAAAAGAAAATAAAAAGATTTTCTCAAGGACGGAATAGGGGAACCATGGGAAGAATATTGCCGAGGGTTCTGGATACCAAGTACAAGAATATTCTATCTTGGGAAAGGTCACTGGCTAAAGCGGTGGCTTCTGGCATCATTGAATTCCAACCGGTGACGGTCTGGGAAATCATGATCCCGGTCTTGTTTCTCTTGAATTTTTTCCAGCAAAAAAGGGCGCGAGAAACTTTTTCCCTGAACTTCTTGTTCACCAAAAAGATGGCGCTGGAAGCCGCCTTCGGGATGATCGACCGGGGAAAGGCCAAGGAGCAGGCCAAAGCCGAAGTGAAAGAGAAAACAGATAAAATCCTGGCTGCGGACGCCAAGGGAATTTACTCCAGCAAGATTCGTCAAAAGCAAATGAAAGAAATCGACCTGCTCATTGATCATTATTGCCGCCTGCTGGAAGCGGAG
>JAOUFX010000098.1 GCA_029857975.1 Deltaproteobacteria bacterium
AATTCCTATCGAAATTCCCGCGGAGAGAGGGCGATGGCGCTGAAAAATTCCAGCGAGATAAAAAA
Source organism: Deltaproteobacteria bacterium (assembly GCA_029857975.1). The sequence continues at coordinate 66 of JAOUFX010000098.1, forward strand.
GAAGGAGAAAAAGTGGCAGGCTGAGAATCTGCGGAAGCAGATTCTAATGATGGGGGAGCGCAAAGAGGAGTTCGAGACGGATTCCGGCATCCCCGTGAAATCCCTGTACACCCCCCTGGACTTAGCCGAAAGCAATTATTTAACCTCCCTCGGCTTCCCCGGTGAATTTCCCTTCACCCGCGGCGTCGACCCCAACATGTATCGGAGCCAGATCTACCGGACGGCCCAATTTACAGGGTTCGCCACTCCTGCCGAGACCAATCAGCTATACAGGCGCCTGCTGGCCCAGGGGATGACCAGCCTGTACATGGCCTGCGACCTTCCCTGTCAGCTGGGGTATGACTCCGACGACCCCCGGGCGGAGGGTGAAGTAGGCAAGTGCGGGGTGGCCATCAATTCCCTGCTGGACATGGAGACCATTCTCGACGGCATTGATCTCAACAAGACGAGGATCACCATTGTGGCCAACGCCAACGCCGCCGTGATCCTGGCCATGCTGGATGTCGTAGCCGAGAGGCAGGGCGTAGACAAGACCAGGATTACCGGATTCCTCCAGAACGACGTCCTGAAGGAATTCTTCTCCCGGAACACCTACATTTTCCCCATCGACCCCTCCCTGCGGCTGCACTCTGACACGATCGTCTTCTGCAAAGAGAACCTGCCCAATTTCCACCCCTTCAACCCCATCTCCTACCAGATCCGCGAGGCCGGCGCCAATGCCGTGCAGGAAGCGGCCTTTACCCTGGCGGATGCCGCTACCTACGTGGAAAACGCGGCGAAGCGGGGGATCCCGGCGGACGACCTGGGCCCTCTCTTTTTTACGGTCATCGTCAACCACCGCGACTTTTTCGAAGAGATCGCCAAAATCCGGGCGATGCGCCGGATCTGGGCACGGCTCATGAAGGAGAAGTTCGGGGCCAAAAAGGAAGAGGCCTGCGCCCTCCGGTTCCATGCCTCCCAGGGAGCTGTGGGCTTGAACCTGAAGCGGTCGCTCCCCGAAGCGAATATTGTCCGCTGCACCCTGGCGGGGTTCGCCGGGGTCCTTTCCGGGGCGCAGAGCGTCGGCACCCGGACCATGGATGAAGCTTATGGCATCCCCAGCGCCAAGGCCAGCCTGATTTCCCTTCGGGCCCTGCAGATCATCGCCGAAGAGACCGGGGTAACCCATACCGTAGACCCTCTCGCCGGATCCTATTTCGTGGAGTGGCTGACCGAAGAGGTGGAGAAGAGAATCAACCAGTACCTGGCCAAGATCGATGACCTGGGGGGGATGGTAAGCGCCATCAAGAAAGGTTATGTCCAGAATGAAATCGCCCAGAGCTCCTTTGCCTACGAAATGGACCTGGAAGAAAAGAGAAAGATCATTGTGGGCATGAACCTGCATATCGACCCGGTAGAGGAGTATGAAGAACACGCCTACTATCAACTGGACCCGGCCTTGCAGCAGGATCAGATCAGGAAGCTTAAGGAATTCAAGGACCGGAGGGATTCCGCCAAACTGGCCGCATCTCTGGCGGCCATCCGGGAGACCGCGGCCAAACCGGAAGGCAACGAGAACAACCTGATGGTGCCCATCAAGGAGGCCGTGAAAAGCTATGCCACCATCGGGGAAATTTTTCGAACCCTGAAAGAGGTCTTCGGCGAACACCAGCAGGGGTAGGCCCGGTAGACGACAGGATGTAACACCGATTTTAGCAAGGAGAGAAATGATGATGAACCCCCCGATCCGGATTCTCATCGCCAAACCCGGCCTGGACAGCCATGACCGGGGGGCGAAAGTCATCGCCCGCGCCCTGCGGGAGGCCGGGATGGAAGTCATCTATACCGGAATCCGGCGGACGCCGGAGGAGATTGTCCAAGCCGCGATCGAAGAGGATGTGCACCTGATCGGCTTGAGCATCCTCGCGGGCGCCCACATGCAACTGACCGGCAGGGTCCTGGGACTGCTGCAGAAAAATAAGGTCGACGACATAAAAGTTATCCTGGGCGGTCCCATCCCTCCCAAAGACGGCGAGCAACTGAAGCAAATGGGCGTCGCCGAGGTCTTTATCCCGGGGATGAGGATCAAGGAGATCGCAGGCAGGATTTATGAATTGATGGGTAGATCATAACCTTGTTCCTGTTGGGTATTCGCGGGCGACGGAGGGTGAGGGGGAGTGGAAGCTTATACCAAAAAATTGGCCGATTTTTGCGCTGGTTTGCGATACGAAGACATTCCCCAGCGGGTGGTGTCCAAGATCAAGTGGTGCATTCTGGACAACCTGGGGATTATCCTGGGGGCTACGCGGACGCGTTTTGGACAGGCCATCCTGGGATACACCCAGCTGCTGGGAGACCAGGAGCAGGCCACCGTTCTTGGGTTCGGTCTGAAAACGTCCGCCATGAGCGCAGCCTTTGCTAACGGTTCCCTGTCGGAAACCCTGGAGTACCAGGACGGCTACACCAAGGGAGGGTATCACCCCTGCTGCGGCACGATCTCCGCTTCCCTGGCGACGGCGGAGTGGCGGCAAAGCACGGGGCGGGATTTGATCGCCGCGGTCACGGCCGGATACGAGGTGGGCAACCGGGTCTCGGAAGCAATCTTCCCTTCCCACCTTTCCCGGGGGTTCCAGCCCACCGGGACCGCGGGGGCCGTGGGAGCGGCGGCGGCGGCCTCCGCGATCCTCAAGTTGGACAGGGAACAGACCTGCAACGCTCTGGGCATCGCCGGGTTTATCCTGCCGATTTCGACAGGGGACAACCTCTGGGGCGGATACACGATCAAGCCGGTTCATGGCGGAGCCGCAGCTAAGGCCGGGATCGAGTCGGCCCTGCTGGCCAGCCGGGGGTTGAATGCCGCCCCGCTGGAGGGCGATCCCAAAATCGGCAAAGGATTTTTGCGGATCGTCAGCGACCAGCCGAAATGGGAAAGGATTACGGAGGGGCTGGAGACGTTCTCCACCATAGCCGAACTTTACTTCAAGCCTTTTGCCCTCTGCCGGGTCATCCATGCCCCAGTGGAAGTGGCCATCGACCTGAGAAACCGGTATGGGTTGAAGCCTGAGGATATCCGGGAAGTTGTTGTCCGGACGTACGATTTCGCCGCCGAGGTTCCCGGGCAGACCCGGACCAGCCCGGAGAGCGACCCTACCCTTTGCCAGTTCAGCCTCCCATACGGCGTAGCCGCAGCCTTGATGTACGGCGAGGTAGGACTGGAGCAGATGATGGGCAAAGCAACGCAGGACCCCCGGATCCACGACTTGGCCGGCAGGGTGCAAGTGATTCATGACCCGGAAATGGACAGGTTGAGGCCCGCCCTGCGCCCGGCCTCCGTACAAGTCACTTTTCAGGATGGCCGCAAGGTGAGCGGGCGGGTTGATTTCCCCAAGGGAGATGCGCGCAACCCCCTCACCGAGGAAGAACTTCTGACCAAGTTTTCCAACTTGGCCAGGGATGTGGTAGGGGAGGAAAAGGTCAGAAAGATCCAAGAAGCAGTCTTCGCACTGGAAAAGATCAACGCAGTCGAGGAACTCGTCCGGCTTCTGAAATAGAATTCTCTCCCATATATTCTCGTGGGTAGGATTATTTGGATTTAACTGGATTGCATAGGAAATTCCTTTTTCAACTTTTCACGTTATTTTTTTTAAGGTAGATAAACGCAGATTTCCAAGGTTCGAAAAATAGGGAGCAAAAGAAATTTTCTTTCAAAACTCTGCTCCCTTCAGGGATTTATCTGCGTGAACCTGCGAAAATATGCGTCCCATCTAATTTAAAAGGGGGTCGTCGTGGATCAAGAAGAATTAAAAGAGCTGGGCATGTCCAACCTGGATAAAGTCCTCCGAGCCCTGAACAAGGGGGATGTCGAAGAGGCCCGGAAATGCGCCCAGGTGATGGAGCAAGAGGCAAAGCACGCCCACGACCTGATGGTGGATTTCGTCTGGGTGCTCTTGACTTATATCGGCAAACGCTATGGGGATGACGAGGTGGTGAAGGCCATGCGGTCCCGGCACGCGGGCCAGCCGCAGGTCGCGGAAAGGATGCTGGGGATGAGTCCGGAAGACGCCGTCCGCTTCAAAACCATGATCCACCGGGCCCATCACTCCCGGATGACCCTGACGGAGGAAGAGGATCGTTTTGTGCTCAAGCTCGATCCTTGCAACACGGGCGGCCGCATGCTGCGCCAGGGGCTCGACCAGCCTCCCATGAACCTAGGAAAGTTTCAGAAGAAAATGCCCGAGTCCTGGAATCAGACGGACGTTTCCTACTATTGCGGGCATTGCGCCTTGCACTCCATCATGGGGGTAGAAAAAGGAGCGCTGCACCCGACCTGGATCTATGACCGCCCCAAAAATTCCCAGGATCCATGCCGTCAATACTGCTACAAAAGGACCCAAGATGTTCCGGAAAAATATTTCAGCGAGCTGGGCTTGAAAAAACCTAAAAAATAATACAAGAGAAATAAGTCATGGGTCATTGCGAGAAGCGGAGCGACGAAGCAATCCCAGCAAAAACGAGATTGCCACGCCCTTTGGGCTCGCAATGACTGTAGCAATATTTATTTCGTTTGTAATAATGTGGGAGGATCGGCCAACAAAAGCGCTCTCAGCCACGGACGAGGGAATTCCGCTATCCCTCGGGGGCCCCTGCGTTCGTCTGCATGGAAATAGGCTACGGGCTCAATGTTTTGGGTTAGAATCCAAAATTCGACAAAAGGAGAGAATGATGGGAAAAATGAGTATGGCCGGGCGGGAAACTCTGCTGGCTTACCATGTGATGAAACATTACGTCGGGCTGAAAGAGGGAGAACAAGTCATGATTTTAGCCGACTCCGAAACCGATGACAGTCTGGTGGAAGCCTTCGCCTCGGCGGCTTATTTCTTCAACGCCGAGCCGACGATTGTCGTGACGCCTCCTTCCTTCAGGGAGCTGGAGAAGTTGCCATCCAAGGTAGCCCTGAAGGCCCTGGAAGCGGCTGACGTGTACATCCCCATGACGCCCACGTCCGGCCACTCGGTTCACGCCACGGAAGTGGCCAGGCTGAAATCGGAGAAGAAGCTCAGGATGTTCATCATCGGAGGCTGGCACGGCGGCGGGATGGACGATGCCCTGGATGCCCTGCGCAATCACGACTACGAGAAGATCTATGAGGTGACCAGCAAAGTTGCCGGGGTGATGAACAAGGGGAAACGGGTCCGCGTGACCACCCCGGGCGGGACGGATTTTACCGCCTCCATCGAAGATATCCCCTGCCGCGTCGCCGCCGGGATCTGCCGCCAGATGGGAGAGTCGGGATGCATCCCCGCCGGGGAAGCATGGTCCGGACCGGCGGAGGGGACAACCAACGGGGTGATCATCCTCGACAGCACCATCATGAACATCTGTGAAAGGCCCGAAGGCCCGAAAACCCCGGTTCGCGTGACGGTCAAGGACGGCCGGGTGGTCAAGGTCGAGGGGGGTGAAGAAGCGGCGAAATTGCGGGCCATCATTGAGAACGTCAAGAACGCCGACAATATGGCCGAAATCTCCGTCGGGACCAACCACCACCTGAAGCATACCGGTCGCGTGCTGAGCGACAAACGCCGCTATGGCACCATGCATGTCGCCTTCGGCCAGAACACCTACCAGATTTACCCCAAAGGCACGGTGGAGTGCGATGTCCATATTGACGCCGTCCTACAAAATCCCGTTCTGGAAGTGGACGGCAGGAAAATCGTCGAGGGAGGAAAGATTCTTCTTTGAATCTGCCCCTTGCTGTTCTCCCCGAAGCTGTGAAAAAATCAGGGTACGGGGAAATGATAGGTGCCACCCATGTCCAGGGGCCAGGAAAATTCGCTTGGCAAAACGAGGCGGTGTTATCCTTGTTGCCGGTGGTGGATTCGACTTCGGGTATGACCGAAGGCAAACCCTTGTGTATCTAAATAGTTTTGTTGCAAGTTGCCTGCGTCCCTTCACGGAAGGTAGGTAAAGCGTTGGGGATCATTCCTGTCCCGCCGATTTTGCCGGCGCGAATTTTCCCGTCCCCTGGACAACGAGAAAAGCTGATTTCATCGGCAAATCGAATTTATTCACAGCTTCCCCCCGCATGGGAAGGCAGGGGTGCTCCAGGCACAGGGCCTCCGGCGAGGGAAGGTTCTGGAAGATTTTACTGAAGAGGCACGAAACATGAAGAACGAGAATTGGAAACTTTTTACCCCCGTCACAATCAAAGGCCTGCAGGTAAGGAACCGGATCGCTCTCTTGCCGATGGGGAACAAACTGCAGAGTGCCACGGGAGAGGTAACCCCCCAGCTCATCGACTTTTACGAGGAGGTGGCTAAGGGCGGAGCCGGCTTGGTGATCGTCCAGGCCGCTTATGTCACCGATGAATTTGGCGGGAAGCGGCTGGTGATCTACTCTGATGACTATGTCTCGGGGCTGAATTGCCTGGCTGAAACAATCAAAGCCTGGGGCGCTCGGGTGGGGATCCAGATTTCCCACCCGGGTTATCGGGCTGCCGATAAAAAGTCGGTGAACACTATGAATGACCAGGCCATCGAGAATATGATCGAGGCCTTCGGCCGGGCGGCGGAAAGGGCCCGGCGTGCAGGCTTCGAAATGGTAGAGATCCACGGGGCTCACGGCTACTTGATTCCGCAATTCCTCTCCGGGTTGACCAACGAGCGCACCGATGCCTACGGCGGCGGTTGGGAAAAGAGGATGACTTTCCCCATCCGGGTTTACCGGAAGGTGCGGGAGGCCGTGGGGGAAGATTTTCCGATCTCTTTCCGGTTGAGCGCGGACGAGTTTGTTCGCGGGGGGATCAGCCTGGAAGACACAAAAAAAATTGCCCGTATCCTCGAGGGGGAGGGCGTGGATCTTATCTCCCTCTCCGCCGGAAAGGGGCCGGAAACCGGGGAGTGGAGCATCCAGCCCATGGCTCTGCCCCGGGGATGCCTTGCGCATTTGTCCCAGGAACTCAAGCCTTTGATCCATATTCCCGTTTTAGTTGCCGGGAGAATCAATGATCCGGTCCTGGCCAACTCGATACTGGAAGAAGGAAAAGCCGACCTCGTCGGCATGGGACGGGCCCTGATTGCCGACCCCTGGCTTCCCCGGAAAGCCTGGGAGGGAAGGCTGCCGGAAATTCGCAAGTGCCTGGCCTGCAATTACTGCCACGGGAAAAGGCTCATCTTCGAGTTGCCGCTGAAGTGCACCGTCAACCCCGAGGCGGGCCGAAGAAGGGAAATGGCGCTCATTCCGGCGCTTAAGAAAAAGCGGGTGCTGGTTGCCGGAGGGGGTCCCGGCGGGATGGAGTGTGCCTATACCCTGCACCAGAGGGGACACGAGGTGCTCCTCTTTGAAAAAACCGCTTTCCTGGGAGGGAAGCTCAGGTTGGCAGCGATTCCCCCGCATAAAGAGGAGATCAGGGAGTTCACGGAGTTTTTGATCCAGAGAATCTGGAGAGAGAAGATACCCGTTTTTCTCAACTACGAAGTAGAGGCTTCTACCCTTCGTGCCGTGCAGCCCGATGCGCTGGTTTTGGCCACGGGCGCAAAGGCCATCTGCCCCTCCATCCCCGGGATGGATAAAGAGTTTTGTATCACTGTCGAGGAGGCCCTCACCCGGGATTTGGGCGCGAGGCGGATTCTGGTCCTGGGCGGAGGAATGGTGGGCTGCGAGACCGCCGAATTCCTGGCGATGAAGGGCAAGAAGATTACCCTCGTCGAAAAACTGCCGGAACTTGGTTTGGACGTAGAACCCCGAACCCGCAAGCTTCTGCTAAAGCGGCTCCTGGAATTTCGGCCGGCCATCCACACCTCTACGGAGGTGGTCAGGGTTGAGGGGGGCCGGGCCATCCTGCGGGACCTAAAGGGGCAGGAAAGCGAAGCAAGTTTTGCCGCCCTCGTTTTCGCGGCTGGTTTCGCCGCAGATGATTCTCTATTGGACTCCCTGAAATCTGCAGCCTTGGAGATCCAATGCATCGGGGATTGCTCTGCCCCTCGGGGAATTCTGGAAGCCATCCATGAAGGGAATCGGGCAGGTAGGTTGATCTGAGCTTGATCACCAATTGCCTGTTTTTTCTTCTCCTCTCTTGCTGCTCTTCTCCCATTTCCAGAAAGACCTCCCCGCAATGATCATAAGAGTTCGAGTATATTCGGGATGGTCAGCGGCAAATTGAAACGCAGGGATCTACGAAACAGTCATCCTCATAAAAAATGGTTAACGGCAAT
>JAOUFX010000099.1 GCA_029857975.1 Deltaproteobacteria bacterium
ATCTTGTGGCCCACGTAGGTTCCTGCCAGGAGGGTACAAGCCATAATGAACAAAAGCAAGGCAGAATTCTTAAAGCTGGCCCATACCACCTGAGTAACGTCCGAATAAGGAGCAACGACGGCAACCGACCAAATCTGTTCATCGATTTGAACCGGCGCATAGGCAATCAGCTTCTTGATCTTTCCCCTCTCTCCCCGGTGCCAACCGGAAATATATTCGTCCGTCCCCGATTTTCCCCGCAGCATCATCTCTCTCATAATTCGATCGATGCGCTCATAATTAAGGCGAGAGTCCCGTTCTTTGCGGACCGTGAAAGCATTCTTGCCCAAAAATTCTGGATCATAGTGGGCAATAAATCTTCCCTCTTGATTAATCATCCAGAATCCGCCAGAAAATCCCGAACGGATGGGGTTGAGGTATTGGGCATTCACTTGCTCAAAATCCAGTCCACAACCTAAAATCCCCCGGAATTCTGCAGAGCGGAAAATTGGGGCGGCAATTAAAATGGACCCTAAAAATTGCTGTTCGTCGGAATTTTTTCTTCTTCTAAGGACCAGATCGGTCATCACCGGTTTTCCCGTACGCCGGGCTTTCTGGAAATAGGGACTGGAACTGAAATCTTTCCCCACTTGCCCTGGCAAAGCCTCTGGGGGATAGACGGCCATGAATATCCCTTGCCGGTCTTCGAGCATAAGGAAATTGACTTTTCCCCCAAAACTCTTATAGATAGACCGGAGGGTTTCCTCTGGGTTTATCCCTTCTTGGGAAAGCTTTTGCACTTCAGGGAGATAGGTAAGAAGGGTGGCCGTCGCGCGGATTTCACCCAGGAAATTTTCTATTCCCCGGGCCGCTTGTTGAGCAAGCATTAACTGCTGGTTATTAAACTGTGCGGCCACGGCTTTTTCGGTAGAATTATAGCCGTGCAGGCCAAGGGCCACTAACCCGCCAATAATTAGGCAGGTGACGCCCCAAATTACCGGCATCAGGGGAAGATGGTAACGTTTCATCCGCAATTCTAAAAGGTTGATAATAGAATCCGCCATATTGGTTATTATAACGAATGTTTCCTCTCAAGTCAAAGAATGAGCCGCTCGCTTTTTTCTTGCCTCCCCCCTTTGTTTCACCTTATAATTTCATCATGTTTCACCGCAGGGCACGCTGAGAACCCAAAGGAGTAAACGAACTTATTCAAATCTAAATTTTTTTTGCTTTACCTTTAGATTTTGAATTGCTTTTCATCTCCGCGTTCTCCGCGGTAAATCGTCTCTGTTTTTTTACCCTTGCTACTATAGAAGCGATCACTCAAGAATTCTTGAGAACTATGCGCATCGGCACAAAACTCCTCATGGGCTTCATTCCTTTGGCCATCCTTACCGCCATGGTCGCTGAAGTTTTGTACATCAATTCCAAATGGATCAGCGAAAGTTCACAGACGGTCCGGGAAGTTTACCAGAACTACGAAGATATCCTGGAAATGCGCAAACATGAAAAGAACTACATTTTCTACCGGGAAAAATTCTACCTTTACCGCATGAAAGATCTTGCCGGGAAATTGACCGAATTCCTTTCCCGGCAACAACGGCTGGGCGGCGAAGTTGAAATGATTCGAGGCTTCAACAACGCTCAGAAAATTCTTACCCAATACCAGAGTATGATCGACCAGCTCCTGGCTGCCGAGGAAAGGTCGAAGGCTGAAGAACAAAACATAAAGGAGATGACTGCTCTGGGCCATCAATTGGAGCGTCTGGGAGGGCAGATGGTCAACGTAGCCTGGATCCCCATCCAGGTGGGTACCCGAAAAGCCCGGACGTATTCCACGGTCTTTGCCATCCAGGCAGCCTTGATCGGAGTCGTTTTGGCGTTCTACCTATCTCGACTTCTGGTCAAACCCATCCAGCAATTGGTTCGGGGAACCAAGAAAGTGGCTGCCGGGGTTTTCACTGAGCGTGTCCAAATACGCTCCCGGGATGAAATCGGAGAACTTGCGGAATCTTTTAACCAGATGGTCGTTTCTTTGGAGCAGGGACAGGCCCGGTTGCAACAATCGAGTCAAGAGCTTCGCGAGACCAAAGAAACACTGGAGAACATCGTCCAGAGCTCGGTGGACGCCATCGTGGCTACTGACCCCAAAGGCCGGATTACTTTTGCCAACCGCAGTATGCAGGAAATGCTCTTAGGGCAAGCCGGGCAGGAGGATAAACTTCTGGGAGTCTCCATGTCCCAACTGTATTCGGGAGGAATGACTGAGGCTCGGAAAATCATGACCGTTTTAAGAGAGCAGGGAAGACTCTTAAATTATGAGACGACCATCGTCAGCAACGGGAAGATGATCCCCATCCTTACCTCGGCATCGCTACTCAAGGATGAACGGGGCATCGTTGTGGGTACCCTGGGCGTGATCAAAAATCTCACCGAAAAGAAGAAACTCGAGGAAGACTTAAAAAAAGCCCAGGCTGAGCTGGGTCAAAAGGAGAGACTGGCCGCCATCGGCAGGCTGGCTTCGGGCGTGGCCCATGAAATGAACGACCCGCTGACCTCGATCCTGACCTTCTCCAATCTCTTGCGGGAGGAAACGCAAGAAGGGGACGCCAATCGGGAAAGTCTGGAAATCATCATCAAAGAGGCCACCCGGGCCCGCAGGATCGTCTCCGATCTTCTTTCCTTCTCGCGGGAGGCCAAGCCGGCGCTGGAATGGATCGACCTCAATGACGTGCTCACCATGAGCCTCCTCCTGCTGGAAAAGCAGGGCGCCCTGGAAAAAATTGACGTTCAAATCGATCAGGCGAAGGAGCTTCCCTTAGTGCGGGCCGACTCTGGTCAGATGCAACAGGTTTTTACGAACCTTCTCCTCAATGCCACCCAGGGATTGGAGGCTTTGGATGCAGGGGCCGAAAAATTAGGTGGACCTCCCCCGGGAAAAAAGCTACTCATCCGCACCCAATACCTCGAAGCCCAGGAAGAATCTCTTTCTGCCCACCGCCCGCCTACCGCTCCCTTTATCCGCGTGGTCGTAGAGGATAATGGATGTGGCATATCTCCGGAAAATTTGTCCAAGGTCTTCGATCCCTTCTACACAACCAAGATTACAGGAGAGGGCACCGGATTGGGTTTATATATCGTCTCGGGCATTCTGAAAAATTATGGGGCTCAATACCACCTGGAAAGTAAGGAAGGGCAAGGAACTACTTTTACCATCGATTTTCCTCTGACCGAAAGCGAAAAAAATTAAAATGGAACATTCCTGTAAGATTCTCATCGTCGACGACCAAGTGAACACTTGTAAATCGCTTCAGGCCATCCTGAAAAAAAGCGGGTATCCATCCGACTACACGCTGCGGGCTGAGGACGCTCTGAAACGGGTGCAGGCCGAGCCTTTCGACATCGTCATCACGGACATAAGAATGCCCGGAATGGACGGTATTCAACTCCTGGAAGAATTAAAAAAAATCCAGCCCCACTTGGTGATCATCATGATCACGGGGTATGCCACCATCAAGAGTGCCGTGGAGTCGATCCAGAAAGGCGCTTATGATTATCTGCCCAAACCTTTCACTCCCGATGAAGTCCGCGCGATTATTGAACGGGCGGCGGAATACAGCCGCTTAGAATCGGAAAATATCCTTCTGCGCCGTCAACTGCAATCTCAAAAATCCTTTGAGAATATTATCGGCAACAGCGCCCCCTGGCAATGGGTATTCGAGATGATCCAGAAAGTGGCCGCGGGAGAGAGCAACATTCTTCTTACGGGTGAAACCGGCACGGGAAAAGAGCTGGTGGCCAAGGCCATTCATAACCTGAGCCTGCGGCGCGAGAAACCTTTTCAGCCCGTCAATTGTGGCTCCCTGGCCGAAGGAGTCTTGGAGAGCGAACTTTTCGGCCATGTGAAAGGAGCTTTTACCGGGGCGGTGGTCACACGTAAAGGTTTGATTGAAGTAGCCGACGGAGGAACGATTTTCTTTGATGAGATCACCGAGACCAGCTCAAGCTTTCAGGTGAAATTGCTGCGGGTCATCCAGGAAGGAGAGTTCATGCGCGTGGGAGATACTCACCCCATCCATGTGGACATTCGCATCCTTGCCGCCACCAATCGCGACCTGGAAAAAGCCGTAGAGCGTAGAGAATTCCGACAGGATCTTTATTATCGTCTGAAAGGAATCGCGATTCACCTCCCGCCACTAAGGGAACGCCTCGATGACATCCCTCTCCTGGCCTATCATTTTCTGGAAAAATACCGGCGTGAACGGAAAGTGGAACGCATCGACCCCCAAGTCCTCAAAGCCCTCCAGGTTTACAAATGGCCTGGCAACGTCCGCGAGCTGGAGCATGTCATCGAGTATGCGCTTTCCATGGCGGAGGAAAATACGATAAAAATTACCGACCTGCCTCAGGAATTTTTAACGCGGGTCGCCGACCGAGTTACCGCTCAGGAGAGCTGGATGAGTTCACCTTTTAATAAGGCCAAAGACGAGTTCGAAAAATTTTACCTCACCCACATCCTGAAAGAGAGCAATTGGAACATTTCGGAGGCTTCGCGCAAAGCCCAGATGTTCCGCCAGAATTTACAGCAAAAAATCCGCAAACATGGAATTAAAGTGGAAGAGGAGAAGGAAGGGAAATAGATATTAAGCACGAAATCCTAAATTCGAAACGAGCACCAATGTTCAAATATCAAAATTCAAAACTTTTCCATGGTTCGGTTTAGGTCATTCCAATTTTACTTAACTATCCCTTCCTCTTTCTCCCAAACCTCTCTTCGAAGATAGGGGCAGTCAGGTTATCGACCGGAGCGTAGGAATCGGTCAGAACGACCGCGAAACGGTTTTGCAGTTTCTGGTCCAGTTCCTTGGGAACCATAACATAGCAATTCCCTTTGTTCTGCGTTTCTACTTCCTTCCAGGGGTGTTCGCGGGGGCTGGCGGCTACGATCACGGTGCTGATCCCCATCTCTTCGAAAGGCGTATCCCCTACCAGAGCCACCTTCCCCCGGCCAAAAACCTCTTCCAGCGTGCGAACGTAAGAAGGCATGAAAAGACCGGCAGAAAAATGGTCAATCACGTTGGCAATCAGCATCCCATCCGGTTTGAGGAGGGAACGGATGATGGCTGAGAACTCCTTGGTGGTCAGGTGATAGGGAATGGTCAGGTCATTAAAGGCGTCTCCGAAGATGAAGTCATATACGCCCCGCTCCGGGAAATTCATCAGAACCCAGCGGGCATCGTCGTTGAAGGAGCGGATGCGGGTGTTGCGGGAAAGGCCCAGGTACTCGTAAGCCAATTGGGTCAAGTGGGGATCAATCTCAATAACGTCAATATGCGCCTCAGGATATTTCGCCTCCAGATACCGAGGGAATGTATAACCCCCTCCGCCGATGATCAGGGCTCGAAATTTTGGGTTGGCCTTGGCTTTCCAGGCTACCAGGTCGGCATAGGTTCTTTCGTATCCGTATTGCAAATGGAGAGGGTCATTAAGGTCCACATAGGAATGGACCAAGTTATCCAGGATCACGGTTTCTAAGGTTTTCTCGTTCTTCTTCGACTTCTTCAGCTCGATGGTGAAATAATCGGTCTCCTTAAAATAATAGGAATTTTCATCCCGCTGCTTGGTGAAGGCCTGGTCATGCATGGTCCAGAGGAAAACAGAGAGGACCGGCAAGAGAATCAGAAATACGCGTCGCTTCAGAAAAGCTCCTCCAAAGAAGGGGGACGAAACGATCAGAATCAGGGCCATGAGCAGAAGGATGTTCCGGGTTCCCATCCAGGAGATCAGAAAAAACCCGGTGGCAAAGGTTCCCAGGATAGAACCCAAGGTGGAGAAGGCGTAAATTTTCCCTACGACGTTCCCCGAACGGTCCAGGCGATCCAAAGATAAACGGACGACCACCGGAGAGATCATGCCCAGGATACAGGCAGGAACGAAAAAGATTACGGTGGTGATGACCAGGATACGCAGCATTAAGGATGTCTGCAAGGGCCAGCTGGCCACGGCATTGGTCAAAGGTGAAATGGAAAGCGCTCCCAAACCCGCCAAAAAAAGTAACCACCCGAGGGTGCGGGGAGTGGGAAAACGATCCGCTAAAATACCCCCCACATAGGCTCCGATACTGATTCCGGCCAGCACCACCCCGATGATGGAAGTCCAGGTGTATAACGAAACCCCTACATAGGGGGCCATGATCCGACCCGCTACCAGTTCGATGACCATCGTACAAAAGCTGGCGATAAAAACAACGAAAACTGCTTTGACAACTTCCCTGCGCATTTTTTTCTCCTTGGCTTATCTCTTTCCCAGAAGGCTCCAATTTATCATATTTTTTTTAAGAGAAAGTTAAAAAATTCAAATCATGGAGTATAATGGTCATAATGTCTCTGCCCCATCATTCGCCGGCAGGGGAAAAGGGTCTTGCCACTTTTGAGTCTATGACCAATAACAAGGAGAAAAAAGGAAAGACCACCCTGGTGATCACCCAATCTTTCGCCTCCCGATCTCTTTGGCTGGGAGACACCTGGAAGGTTTATCTGAACGCCTCTGACCCGGATGGAAATATGAAATATATCGTCTGCACCATCAATCAGCCGGGGATAGGAACATCCCCGGCCAGCTTCACCAGAATCAAAGAAGAAAACCGGCAAGAATTATCAGGCTATATCTATTTGAACACAGGAGGAGGGTACGGTCTGGATCTTTCCAGTATTACCCTGACAGTTCAAATTCAGGACAGGTCTGGAAATTTCAGTGATTCGGTTTCTTTCCCCCTTCAATTCCAGCCGGGCGTCAGGCAGGAAGCCCCCCCACAGGATACCTTCCAAGAAATAGAGCTCGGGCCCATCATGATCACTCTGCAGTCCACTAGCGGGGGCGGGCAATGAATCGATCCCTCCTTAAAATATAAAAACTGAGTAATCGCTGGTACCCCCAGTGCCCTTTCTATCCCGCCAAGGTGGGATGTTGGGTAGGAGGACGAAAAAATTGGGGTGCAGTTTACAATTAGGGAATTTAGATAAATTCACGTAGAATGAAATGTAATGGAAAAAACGGCAGAGATCATCATTATTGGCGGTGGGATTATTGGGGCCAGCATCGCCTATCACCTGGCCCAAAAGGGAGCCAAAGGAGTGGTGCTTCTGGAAAAGGGCATGCTCGGGGAAGGCTCTACGGCCAAATGCGCCGGTGGCATTCGGGCCCAATTTTCTACGGAGATAAATATTCGCTTTTCTCTGAAAAGCTTAAAATTCTGGAACCGCTTTGAAGAAATCACCGGCGTTGATCTCGGATTTAAAAAGGTGGGTTATCTCTTTTTGGCCACGACGGAGGAAGAATGGGCGGTTTTCCAAGCCAACGCTGATCGGCAGCATCAATTGGGCATTCCAGTGGAACTTCTTTCTCCGCAAGAAATCAAATACCGCTGGCCCTTTTTGAAAATGGATGACCTGCAAGGAGGAACCTTTTGTACCTGGGAAGGTTACGCCGGGCCTTATGAAGCCGTAAGTGGTTTCGCCAAAGGAGCAAGGCGGGGGAGCGTAAAAATCCATGAAGGAACCGAGGTTCTGGGAATTCATCAGAAGAACGGGAAAATCATTTCCGTGCGGACGGCGCAAGGGGATATTGCTTCCCCTATCGTCGTCAATGCCGCCGGACCTTATGCCGGAGAAGTGGGAAAAATGGCAGGGGTGGAAGTGCCTGTCCTGCCTTACCGCCGGCAGCTCTTTTTCACCGCCCCCTTTCCCTGGATTTCTGACTCCATTCCCTTGGTGATTGATTTTCACCGGGCTTGGTATTTTCGCCGCGAAAGTGCAGGTTTGCTGATCTCCGGGCCTAAAGATAACTTCCCGTCTTTCAATATCAATGTGGACTACGATGCCATGGTGGAAGTGGCCGAGAACTCCATCTACCGGGTTCCTCTTATGGAGAAGGCGGAGCTTAACCGCGGCTGGGCAGGTTCATATGAGATCTCTCCGGACAACCATGCCATCCTGGGTGAGGCACCTGCTTGCCAGGGATTTTTCCTGGCCAATGGCTTCAGCGGCCACGGCTTCCAGCACAGTCCAGCCGTAGGGCAAGTCATGGCTGAATTAATCCTCGGCGAAAAACCATCCATCGACATCTCCTGCCTGTCCGTTGACCGCTTCCGCCAAGGCCACCTAATCCACGAGCCACTGACTGCATTCAAAGAATAGACTGGCGACCCCATGCTCAAAATACATTTTTTTGCGCCTTAAAATAAGGTATTTACCCTATTTTTTAAGGGGGTTT
>JAOUFX010000988.1 GCA_029857975.1 Deltaproteobacteria bacterium
CAGGGGATAAAGTCTCAAATTTCGCCCTTGGTGACAGTAAAGGAAGGCATTTCTGGAAATAATCGGATGTGATTAGCAAGATTTGACCCGACAGGCATTGTCCGAAGACACCACACTTCCTTCCTGAAAGCATCAGGTGACAAATTCTGCCAGATGGTGTAGAATTCCACCAGTAATTGAGGTTAGGATATACTTTTCATTTCTGGAATTTTGGCCAGGTGCGTAGAGTGGCACGATAGCTTCACTTTTAGCGGTCCCAAGGTACTCTCAAAATATGGTATTTCCCCATGATTTACTGTTAAAAAGTTGACAGTTTAATGAGCCCCAAAATCAGCTTGACAGGATTTGTAGTCCTGTTACCATTCAAAATGTAGACTATCTCTCGTTCACAACAAACCTCCCAACAAAATCTTTTACCTTCTGAGTCATAAAATGAGAAGGTGGGGTTACCAGAAGATGATCAAGTGAAACCTCCAAAGGGATTAAGAGTTCCCTTTGGAGGTGCTTTCCTGTTTCGTCTTTATTATAAATCAGGGGTTCTAAGTTTATAGCCCCACTTACCCGAATCCCAAACATTTCTGGAGAAAGCATGAGAAGGAATTTCCAGAAGTTGCCGATGTGAAGGCTCCAGAGGAATATTTTGCTTCTTTGGAGCCTTTTTAATTTGAACTGTTTCTCAAAAAATATATGCTTCGATTTTTCAAAGGAAATATTTCCTTTTGAAAGGAGGAGTTATGGAAAAGGGAATGAATCGGAGAGAGTTTTTAAAGACAACGGCTGCCACAGGCGTTATTCTCTTGGGGGGCGATTTTCTACAGGGAGCCTCAATGGCGCAGGGTGTAGAAAAGAAACCAGAGGTCAATATGATTGTGGATGTCCATGTTCATCCTTTGTGTAAAGAGGCGCATGTGACCCCAAATCTTGAAGAAGGCATACAAAGGATGTTCGGAAAGCATGAGCCGAAACGTAGAGAGAGGATAAAAGCTATGTTCACGCGTCAATTTACCCACCGCACCGTCGAGGATATAATCCGTGACATGAATGAGGCCGGGGTGGGGAAGGCGTGTATAGTGCCGATGGATGTCACTTCCCATTATGGAGTTGAGTTGGTAACCAACGAAGATGTTTCTCGGATCGCTTCAGCCCATCCTGATCGATTTATACCCTTCGCCAGCGTGGATCCCTCCATGGGTAAAGCTGCGGTAGAAAAGTTAGTTCATGCAGTCAAGAATTTGAAATGTCGGGGTTTGAAATTGGTCCCCCCTGTGCAGCATTTTGACTTTTCGGATCCGAAACATTACCCTCTATGGGAAGCCGCACTGGAATTGGATATTCCTGTTTGGACGCATACGGCCCATCAGCGGGGTAATCCGGACTCTGACGCCCGTCTTGGCCACCCGATGCTTGTTGAACCTGTTGCTCTAAGATATCGTAAGTTAAGGATTATTTTGGGTCACTTAGGGTTCCCCTGGCAGTGGGAAGTTTGGTCCCTGGTAATCCGACATCCCAATGTGTACATGGATATTTCTGCATATCCGAACTTGTACAACCATTTGCCCTGGGATGCTTATTCCAAGTATGGAGCTGAAGAAAAGGTATTGTTTGCCTCTGATTATCCTTTTCCCGGTTTCAAGGCAACGCTAAAGGCGTTAAAAGAAGTTAAGCTCCCCTCTGATTTTGAGAAAAAGATTCTTTTCGAGAACGCGATGAAACTATTAAGGCTTTCTTGATGGATCTTAGTGGAGTAAAGGGGTTCTTGCCTTGATATCTTTTTGATATATACAAGAATCTGGGAAAATCTAAAGCTTTATCACGGATTACGATAACTGCTATATCTCCAACTGTTTCCCGATCATCGAAATAGTTTCGATATAGATATCATTTATTGAATCGTGATGCATCATTTCAACCAGTAATGAGCAATCTCTAAGGCACCCCTTGTCCGCAGAGTAGTAGGTGCAATGTGAAGGAACGGAGTCCTCTTCGGCTTTTCGGGATGAGATTAGG
>JAOUFX010000990.1 GCA_029857975.1 Deltaproteobacteria bacterium
GGACTGACGACCGGATTGGTGAAAGGGTAAAAAGAAAACCCTTTTCGTCTCTTCTCCTACACTTGACCGAAAGAATCCGTGACCCCTTCTGACTTTCGCCCGATGAGATGAATCATCAAGTCGCCGCAGTGATTATCGCCAATGGCCACGAAAGGGCGGGCATATCCGATGCGCATACCCTACCGGTTCCATGGCCGAAACGGCCAGATCATGCTCGATCAACTGCGGACCGGTGACAAGGTGCGGCTGGTCAGATAGCTTGGCCGAATAAGCCGGCAGACCCAAGCCGAGCTCTTAAGAGTGCTTGCCGAAATGTTTGCTGAATAGGGCCTCTTACAGAATTTAAGTTAAAAATATTTCATCAAGTCTTCAGTCCAAGATATTGGGGGTTCCCAATAGAACAAACATGGATTTGCCTATCCATAAAGGATTTTCAGGCCAAAAAAGTAGATTATTTCTGTTCTATTATGGACTCACTACTAATAATTCAATTGAAGGCAATTCTTCAGGGTCATAAAATATTTACAATTCAATTTCAGAAAAATATAATGATAAAAACACTGAGCGGAGGAAAATCTGATGCGATTGCAGGGAAAGATTGCTGTTGTAACCGGCGCGGGAAGCCGCGGGCTGGGGCGAGGTATCTCTATGGCCTTTGTCCGCGAAGGGGCTCATGTAGCGATCGTGGGCAGGACCCTTTCCAAACTGGAAGATGCATATAGGGAACTGAAAGAGGCCGGGGGAGAGATTGAAGTCCTGCAGGCCGATGTCTCGCGAGCGGAAGAGGCTGCCCGGATTGTGGAGCAGACGGTGAATCGCTGGGGAAGGATTGACATTCTGGTTAACAACGCCGGCATCATTGTGCGGAAACCTTTCCTGGAGACCACTCCCGAAGAATGGGATCAGATCTTCGCCGTAAATGCCCGAGGGTATTTTCTCAGCGCCCAGGCAGCAGCCAGGCAGATGGTCAAGCAGGGGAAGGGGAAGATCATCATGATCTCCTCCGACTCGGCCCTGGTGGGTATCCCCCTTTTTTCCGCATACGCTAGCTCGAAGGGAGCGGTTTTATCGCTCACTCGAACCATGGCCGTGGAGCTGGCGTCCTATCAAATCAACGTAAACGCCATCCTTCCCGGAGCGGTGGAAACCGATTTGAACCGTGACAAACTGGCAGACCCCAAATGGCAGGCTGAAGTCTTGAAGCGGTTTCCCCTGGGAAGACTGGGCACGTTAAATGATATCGCCTCCGCAGCTCTCTATTTGGCCAGCGATGATTCTGACTGGATGACCGGCCAATATCTGGTTGTGGATGGTGGGCATACGGCGAGATAATCCGGTATCGTTTGCTCTATCCCGCCCCCTCTTTTTTCGCACAAGCCGAATCGGGCTTCTGCCGACTCCCGCCTAACATCGGCTTAACTTTTTTCCCAAAAAAATGGTAACTCCTACTCTTTGCGAGAACCCACATTTTCCTTAAGCTTGTTTTTCATGCTTTCTGCTTTTCCTCCGCGCGAATCAGAAATAATATAAGTAATTTATATTAATGGGTATATTTTATAATCTACATGAAATTTTTCAGCGCCTTTTTAATAGTTAATGGAAAATAGTCAAGATGAATAAAAATTTATTTTGTAAAAATATTTCCTATTGACAAGGTTTTTTGATTCTGATAGGTAGTAAAACAACAAAAATATTTTGGGGCGGAAGCCGCATGGCAGGGCACAATAAAACAAAAGGGTTCTTGCCAGTAAAAACTCCGGGGGGCGTCCTGCAGGTCATTCAGGGATACCTGGAAGATCTTAGAAACTCGGAGAAAAAAGTGGCTCAATACGTTCTGACAAGACCCGCCAAAGTTATTTACCAATCCATCAGTGAGCTCGCCGAGAATGCTGGAACCAGCGAGCCGACTGTTATTCGGTTTTGCCGAGCCCTCGGGTTCAGCGGCTTTCAAGATCTGAAGATCCAACTTGCCCAGGATCTCGTTCCGCAAATTAAAAACATCCATG
>JAOUFX010000991.1 GCA_029857975.1 Deltaproteobacteria bacterium
GTAACCAACTTCGCCAGCCCCAAAGGGGAGGTTACGGACCGACAGATCCAATATTACGCGGAAAGGGCCCGGGGGGGACTGGGAACAATCATTGTGGAGGCCTCACCCATACGTCAGGATGTGATCATAAGTCCGCGCCAGATCGGCTCTTCTGATAAGGGCTTTATCCGCGGCCTGGCTCGCTTGGCCCGGGCCATCAAATCAGAGGGCACGGCTGCCATCATGCAACTGGTCCATGGGGGGCCGAAAGCTTGGCCGGGTCCCGGACTCCGCACCGAATCGGTTTCCTCCATCGGTATCCGCAGGGGAGATCTGCCCCATATTCTAACCATCCCCGAGTTGCGGGAGGTGAGGAGAGGATTCGTGGCCTCCGCCTCCATGGCCCGCAAAGCCGGATTCGATGGAGTGGAGCTTCACGCGGCGCATTTCTACCTTCTCAGCGCCTCGCTTTCCCCGTACACGAACCAAAGGACGGATGAGTATGGGGGAAGCGTCTTGAATCGTACCCGATTGACCCGGGAGATTATCGAGGACCTCAAAACCAATCTCGGTCCCGATTGGCTGGTTTGGGTACGCCTAAATGCCTGCGAGGCGCTCCATCCCGGGTTGAGTCTGGAGGAAGGGAAAGAAGTGGCGAAGATCCTTGCCGGCGCGGGCGCTGATGCCATACATGTATCAGCCTATACGCTGCCCATCAACCCGAAGATTGCCGGAATGGTAAACATAAAGGTTGGTTCCTTACCGCTTCGGGACACACCGCCCGGACCGTTCCTGGATTATGCAAAGGCTATCCGGCAAGCAGTCCCTGTTCCCGTGATCGCCGTGGGGAAGCTGGATGATCCATCCCTGGCGGCGCGGGCCGTAGGGGAGGGCAGTTGCGATATGGTGGCCCTTGCCCGCCAGCTCATCTGCGATCCCTACTGGAGCCAGAAGGCCGCGGAAGGTCGAATTGCAGAAATTGTCCGTTGCAACTATTGCAATACCTGCCACACAGCTCAACAGCGGGGGGAAGCGATACGATGCAGCCAAAACCTGAACCTGTGTGGAAAGCCGATTTACAAAATGGATGAGAAAAAGAATAGGGGTTAATGCTGCCTGGCTGACCTTGACACCTTTGCCAATTTCCAATATCTTGTTCATGGGTGGTTCCCATCTTGGCGGCTTTCTTTCTCCTGGCTGATCAAGAGATTATCCCAATCCTAGGGGAGCCATTCCCTAAATTTCAACTAAACCTGGCACACACTCTTATTCCGGTGCCAGGAGGTGCCGTTCAAGGCAGAAGAAAGGCGGCAACCACCGGGGGAGCTGTTATTTGGTGGCTCAGAAATAGAAAACCTTCTTGACTGGGAGAAAAAGTTTCACGGATAAGGGGAGGGCCCTGTGGAAAAACGTGCATTGCGCAAGGAAATCTCGCGGAAAATTAGGACCTACCAGGATGACCTGGTCCGAATTACCCAGGATCTGGTCCGGATTCCGTCGGTAAATCCTCCCGGCGATTATGAAGGGATGGCTCAGAAGATGGTGGAACTCTACAGGGCCGAAGGATTGGATCCAATTGTAGCCATTGCCCCCGAAGAAGAGGTGAAAGCCCTTGGATTGACCTATCCAAGACCCAATGTTATAGCCAAAACCGGGGGCCTTCGACACAGTCCGGTTTTCTGTCTGGACGCCCACATGGATGTGGTCGGCATCGGTGATGAACTCCTGTGGAAATATCCACCCTTTGGGGCAGAGATCCATAATGGGAAACTCTACGGCCGGGGTTCCGAAGACACCAAGGGCCATCTGGCGATTCAACTGATTGTTTTTAGAGCGCTCCGGGAAGCGGGTGTCGAGTTGAAAGGCGATTTGATTCTGACTGCTACCGTGGATGACGAAATAGGAGAATGGCCCGGGATGGGCTATCTTATCGAAAAAGGTTTCCAGAGACATGGTTTTCCCAAGCCGGATTACCATATTGTCGGGGAACCCACGGGTCTGGAAACCCTGGGTTGTTTGGCCAGAG
>JAOUFX010000100.1 GCA_029857975.1 Deltaproteobacteria bacterium
CTGGGGCCTCTGTGGCAAAAGTTTTTTGTAACGGAATACCCGGCGAAAGATTTCATCCACGTACCGCAGGGAATGGGATAGATCAAAACCGTCTTGAATTTCCGCGGGTTGCAAATAGACGCGGATGGAGCGATCCTGCAAGAGAACACGTTGGAAATCCTTTTTTCTTTGGAGGGTGCGGAAGGCCGCCTTCTGAACCAAGGCATAAGCTTGCTCCCGGCTCAGCCCCTTTTGAATCAATTTCAGCATGATCCCTTCAGAAAAAATTAGCCCCCGCGTGATTTTCAAATTGGCGTCCATAGTATGAGGATAGATCACCAAATGATCCACCAGTTGGGTTATGCGGGCGAGCATGAAATCAAGAAGAATCGTACTATCGGGAGCTATGATTCTTTCGACGGAGGAATGGCTAATATCCCGTTCATGCCAGAGCGCCACATTTTCCAGAGCGGCCCAGGCGTTGGATCGCACTACCCGGGAGAGTCCCGTTAGATTCTCGGCCACAATCGGATTTCTCTTGTGGGGCATGGCCGAGGAGCCCTTCTGCCCTTCGCTGAAAGGCTCTTCGGCTTCGGCCACTTCGGTTCTCTGTAGGTGGCGGATCTCCAGAGCTATCTTCTCGATGGTGGAGGCGATGAGGGCCAGAGTCAAAAAATATTCAGCATGGCGGTCGCGCTGGATGATTTGGTTGGAAATGGGCGCGGGTTTGAGACCGGCTTTTTTACAAACATATGCCTCGACCGCGGGGGAAAGGTGGGCATACGTTCCCACGGCCCCCGAAATTTTTCCATAGGCGATTCTTTCTTTGGCCCGCCCGAGGCGTTCCAGGTTTCTTTCCGTTTCGGCATACCAAAGGGCCAGGATCAGGCCAAAGGTGGTCGGCTCGGCGTGCATTCCGTGGGTACGGCCGATCATAAAAGTACGTCGATGCTCCCCAGCCCGTCGTTTTAGGACCTGGAGAAAATCCTTTAGGTCGTTTTCTAAAATCGCGGCGGCTTCGACCATAAGCATGGCCAAAGAAGTATCCAGCACATCCGAGGAAGTAAGACCCAAGTGTAAATAACGAGCCCCCGGGCCAATGCGTTCGCTGACCGCTGTCAGGAAGGCAATGACGTCATGTTTGACCACTTTTTCGATGGCCTCAATGCGCGCGACATCGAACCCGGCTTTTTTGCGGATGGCCTGCAAAGCGGACGCCGGAACTCGCCCTTCCTTGGCCATTGCTTCACAAGCCCAAATCTCAATCTGCAACCATTTACGAAAGCGGTTTTCTGGTTCCCAAACTGCCGCCATTGTTTTGCGGGAGTATCGTCGTATCATCGCCGTTCCTCACTTCTACCCAAATTGAGCGATTTTTTAAACCACAGAGAACACCGAGAATCATTTCATAGTTAAAAAATAAAACAAGCTCAATATTTTCTCTGTACTACTAACGTGCAAACTCTGATAATTTTATAAAACATATTTTAATTTTATCTGTGTTTATCTGCGTTAATCTGCGTCCAATAAATTTTTGGTTGCGGCTATGCCGCTCTGTGCCCTCTGTGGTAAATCGCCTTTTTAGGTTTAACTTGTTTTAAACCGCAAGTTAACAGTTCCAGCGTTCAAAGTCAAGAACGAGGAAAAAGGTCATTTAAATTCCTTGACGAAAAATTATTTTTTAAGTATTTTTTATCGGAGCGTAAGAATTGTGGTCGGAAGCGTTACCAAAACAAATTTTTAGGGAAAGGGATTCCCCAAATATGAACGGTAAACTTGCTACAATCCCCCCCAACTTTGGCGGGCTTCCCCCCGACCAATCCCTCTGGAAAGATTCCCGGGTGGTTTTTATCCCGGTCCTCTACGACCTTACCAGCACCTATCTACCGGGAGCCCGCCGCGGCCCCCTGGCCATTTTAGAAGCTTCCACCCACATGGAACTTTTTGATGAAGAATTAGAACTGGAGGTTTCCCGCATTGGATTTTATACTCTCGAACCCCTGGAAGCAGTGGCCTCCGGCCCGGAGGCAATGGTGCGCCAGACTCAAGTCTATGCTGAAAAGGTTATTCGCGCGGATAAATTCCCCGTGCTCATCGGCGGGGAACACACCGTTACCTTGGGCATGGCCCGAGCGATAAAAGAAAAGTACCCCCAGGTCTCGTTCCTCCAATTGGACGCTCATGCCGACCTACGTGATTCTTTTGAGGGAACATCATTTAGCCATGCCTGTGTAGGCCGCCGCTTAACGGAGTTAGGGCCTTTGGTCCAAGTGGGCCTACGTAGTTTAAGCCGGGAAGAAAATTCTTTTTTGAAAAGCGGAAGCGTAACCTCTTTCTTTTGGCATCGTCTTGCTGAATCTCCTGACTGGGCTGAAAGGGTGTGCCAAGCTCTTTCCTCTGAGGTGTATGTGACCATCGACCTGGACGTCCTCGATCCGGCGGTCATGCCTTCAGTAGGTACCCCGGAACCCGGAGGTTTTCATTGGCGCAATCTAACCCAATTTCTGCGCCGCATTGCCCGAGAAAAAAACATCGTTGGATTCGATGTGGTTGAACTGGCCCCCATCCCGGGATTGGTCGCCCCTGATTTTTTAGCTGCCAAGCTCATTTACAGATTTTTGGGTGCAATTTTTGCGTGCTCCCTCGGTAGCGAGAAGAAGACCAAGCGCAAGAAAGGAGAGTGAAAAAAGTGGAACACTGGGTCCCGCGGAAATTATTTTTTACCAAGGGAGTGGGCGTTCATAAAGAAGAACTTCGTTCTTTCGAGCTCGCTCTGCGTGATGCCGGTATCGAAAAATGTAACCTGGTAACTGTTTCCAGCATTCTTCCCCCCCGGTGTAAAATTGTATCCCGGACCCAGGGGCTCCGGGAGCTCGTTCCCGGAGGCATAACCTTTTGCGTCTTGGCCAAATGCAGTACCAATGAGCCCCGACGCCTGATCGCAGCTTCTATCGGTTGCGCCATCCCTTCGGAAAAATCTCTGTACGGTTACCTCAGTGAACACCATGCCTTTGGCCAAACCGAAAAAGAAGCTGGCGATTATGCCGAAGACTTGGCGGCGGCCATGCTGGCCTCTACGCTGGGCATGGAGTTCGACGAAGACAAAAGCTGGGATGAAAAAAAAGAATTTTACCGCATCAGCGACAAAATCGTCCGTACAACCAACGTTACGCAGTCCAGCATTGTCAAAAACGGGTGGGCGACGGTTGTGGCGGCCGCTGTTTTTCTTTTTTAAAGGCCGGCGGAGACTCTATGAATGTCGGATTATGCTTTAATCTAAAGAAGCTCTCCCCAGACCCTGGTTTTGATGACCTATACGCCGAATGGGACGATGAGGATACGATCGAAGCCGTTCGCTCCGCCCTGGCGCGTCAACACCAGGTTAACCTCATCGAAGGAAATGAGGAAGCCTTCGAAAAGTTGCGCCGGCTCCGACCCGATATTGTTTTTAACATCGCCGAAGGAATTTACGGCGCCAGCCGCGAATTACAAATCCCGGCCATGCTGGAAATGCTCCGCATTCCTTACACGGGTTCGGACCCGTTGACCTTGGCTCTTTGTTTGGACAAATCTCTGGCCAAAGAAATTATCGGCTACCACGGGATCCCTACGCCTCCTTTCCGGGTCATTCACAACCTGAAAAGGACAAAAGATTTGCCCTCTTTCCCCTTGATGGTGAAACCTCTTTGGGAGGGGTCCAGCAAAGGCATTGGCAATAAGGCCTTCGTTCGGACGTTCCAACAACTCCGGGAGCAGGTGTCCACGATTTTAACCCACTACCACCAACCGGCATTGGTGGAAAAATACCTTCCGGGCCGGGAATTCACGGTTGCTCTTTTGGGCAACGGGGATGATCTGGAAATACTTCCGATTGTGGAGATTCAATTTGACCAGTTGCCAGCAGATATTAACCCCATCTATTCCTATGAAGCCAAGTGGATCTGGGACACGGTGGAGAAGCCTCTGGAAATTTTTGCATGCCCAGCGAAGGTATCACCCCCTCTTCGTAGAAAAATTCAAAACGTGTGCCAAGCAGCCTTTTCGGCCTTACGCTGTCGGGATTGGTGCCGAATCGATATCCGCCTGGATGATGCCGGTGAACCAAACGTTATGGAGTTGAATCCTTTGCCTGGGATCTTGCCCAACCCCGCCGCCAACTCCTGTTTTCCCAAGGCTGCTCGAACCGCCGGATTAGCATACGGCGACCTGATTAACCGGGTATTGGAGATTGCCTGTCAGAGAGTTGGATTACAGCCATGAGCAAAGCATCCATCCTGATTCTCTATAGCCTTCCTCGTTCTTTCTTCCCTGACGGTTCTCCCGACCGCATCAGTCTGCGGGCGGTTCGATCCCGCCTCCAGGCTGTCCAGAAAGCTTTGAAATCTTTGGGGTACTCCCTCCAGACCCAGGAAGCCGAAAAAAAATTGCCGATCCTGGTGGAAGAAATTTTTGCCGCAAAAGCCGATTTGGTCTTCAACCTCTGCGAAGAATTTTTCGGCCAAACCCGCCTGGAGATGAACATCGCCGCCCTTCTCGAACTTTTAGACCTCCCTTTTACAGGATCTTCTTCCTTTGTGCTGGGTTTATCGCAAGATAAAGGGAAGACCAAAACGATCCTCGCGCACCATCATATCCCTACCCCACCCTACCGGGTTTGGCAACCCGGAAGAGATGATCTGCTGACTGAGTTACATTTTCCGCTCATCGTTAAGCCCCTGTGTGAAGACGCCAGTTTAGGCATCGACAACGATGCCTTTATCCAGGATGAAAGATCTCTGAGGAAACAAATTCAAAAAATCTACCAGGAGTATGGGCAATCCGTTCTGGTCGAGGAATTCATCGATGGCCGGGAGTTGAATGTTTCTATTCTTGGCAACGAAGACCCGCAGGTTTTACCCATATCCGAGATTGATTTTTCCTCTATGCCCCCTGGGTTACCGAAAATCTGCGGCTATGCCGCGAAGTGGGAAGAAGACAGTAAGGAATTTACCCACACGGTTCCTCGCTGCCCGGCGGTTCTCTCCCCGGTAATCGAAAAGAAAGTTTTCCAGGTATCCCTCCAGGCATACCAAATCATGGAATGTCGCGATTACGCCCGAGTGGACATCCGGCTTAGCCCCGATGGAATTCCCTATGTCCTGGAGATCAATGCCAACCCCGATATTTCACCGGACGCGGGAATCGTCCGTTCGGCTGAATCAGCCGGGCTTACCTTTGCCGACTTAATCGGCCGCATTGTAGAACTTGCCTTGGATCGGAGTAAACCCTTGCAGGGTCACCACAAGGGGAAGGTGGTTTCTGCCGGAAGGGAGCCCAGTGCCTGAAAATTCTGACCCCGAAAAAATGAATCAACAAAATATTGCCGCGAGGAGAACAAATCAGAGAAAAACCTTTGCGGGCAAAAAGGATTTGGAATGGAACGACGATGATGTCCTGCCCGCGGTTTTCTCGCTCGACACAGAATATGTCTTCCAACGCATGACCGAAAAGACCCTCGTAGCGGCCCAATCAGAAAATGGTCATCGGATTCTGGATGTAGGGTGTGGCCGGGGGATCGATGCCGTTTCTCTGGCCCAAAGAGGAGGAGTTCTCTTTGGCTGTGAACCTTCCCGGGTCATGCTCCGCAAGGCCAAGGACTGGGTAAAGAATTCTGGAGAAGTGGTCGAGCTCGTAAGTAGCTTGGCTGAATACCTCCCTTTCCGGAACAACGCTTTTTCGCGCGTGGTCTGTAAGGGGGCGATCGATCATTTTGGCAATCCGGATCTGGCCGTATCGGAAATGTGCCGGGTAGTCGACTGGCAAGGCAAAGTGGTTATTGCCGTGGCCAATTTCGAGAGCTTGAGCTGCTCGCTGGCTAAGAAACTAAACACTATTTTTCAGCGCTTTTTTGGCCGGGAAATTCCTCGCCCGCATATCTGGGAAATTCCCGCCGATCATACCTTTAAATTCGATTACTTGGCGCTGATCACCATCGCCCACAGATACCTGCAGGTGGAAAATATCGAAGGGGTTTCCCTGTTCTGGGGTTTTCCGCGCTGGTCCAACACTTTAAAAGTCATTCCCCGGCCTTTAGCCTTGATTATATTTAAAGTATTCGACCACATCGCTTCCCGACATCCCCGGTGGGGCGATGTGTTAATCATCATTGGAAAACCTCTAAAGAATTTTCCAGGTCGAGAAAGGAGCGAAGCGCATGGCTGATACTTCCCGCCTCTGGGGCGCTTTTTTATGTGCTGTCATTATTGGTGTTGCCATGTTTTTTTTGTGGGGGATCTCCATCCAGAGTTATTGGGCTTTAGCCATACCCGTGATGATAGGCTTTTTAGGCCTTCTGGCTCTTGGCTTTTGGATCGGCTGGACGATCTTGACCATCAAGACCACGCCGCCAGCACCTGAACCTTCGGGAGAGTCCCCAGCTGTAAAAGAACAACAACCAGCGTAAGACCGCTCAATGCTATAGCCACAGAGGACTCAGAGGTCACAGAGAATCATGAGGCCCAAGCAACTTGATGCCCGATGATAAGTAACTTTTTTAGATTCATCTCCAAATTAGTTGATCAAATTTTCAATGAATACCTGCTAAGGGACCGGAAGGAAAGGCAGCTTGCGCCGCAAGCATCGGCGGGATATTTGGCTTTCATATACCCCCTGCTTGTATTCCGCAAAGCGCAGCGGGGGAGTGAAAAGATAGCATCGAAGAAATAGCAGAATCCCCGCCACACTTTATGAAAGATATGTGCCTCATGATTGCAAGCAAGATGACTTTCCTTCCGGGACCCTGAAATCACTGGGCATTGTAAATATACCAGTTCTTTGGCCCTCAACTAATTTGGAGATGAACCCTTTTTTATAACTCTGTGCTCTTTGCGGCCAATCACTACGGGAACGGGTTCGCTATGAAGATTTGTCTTTTCTGCTACAGGGGGAATCCCTATTGCGGTGGCCAGGGGGTCTATCTCTACTTTTTATCCCGGGAGCTGGCCCGTCTGGGGCATTCTTTGACGGTTCTGGTCGGACCCCCAGAACCATGGCCGATGCCCTGGGCAGAGGTTATCCACGTGGAAAACCTAAATCTATGGGGGGTGCGCAAGAATTTTCTTCCTCTTTCTTCTCCCTGGCGAATTTTTCAGCCGCTCAATTTTTTCGAATTGGCTTCAACCCGTCTGGGTTTTTTTCCCGAGATGCTTATCTTCAGCATCCGCACCTTGACCCTGCTTAAAAAAATCACTCGCTATCAGAAATTCGCGATTCTCCACGATGTGCAGTCCTTGGGGTATGGACTTTTATTGATGAAGCGCTTTCAACGACCCCTCGTCACGACGGTCCACCATCCCTTGACGGTCGACTTCCAAGCCAGCTTAGAACGTGACCGCAACTTTAAGGAAAAATATTACACGGTTGTCTTTTACCCCCTCGGCATGCAGCGCAGGGTAATTCAGCGTTGTGACCGGGTGATCACTTCTTCCAGCGAGACAGCACAGGAGATCCAGCGTGCCTTTGGAGTTTCTCCCCGCAAAATCCGTATGGTCTACAACGGCCTGGACGCAGAATTTTTTAGGCCCACGAATGGCGAACCCAAAAAGCCCCAAAGCCTCCTCTTTGTCGGTAATACCGATGACTCGAAAAAGGGGATCTTTTACCTCCTGCACGCTATGACCCTGCTTCCGGATTCCGTTACTTTAACCATAGTTGATGAGGGAGCACCCCTCAAAACGTATGCCCCCCAACTTACCCAAAAACTTGGACTGGCTTCCCGGGTTAACTTTACGGGAAAGGTTTCCGCAGAAAGCCTACGTCGCTTCTACACTACTTCGGAAGTCGTGGTCCTGCCTTCTCTTTACGAAGGCTTCGGCCTGCCAGCGGCGGAGTCCATGGCCTGCGGCACCCCTGTTGTCGCCACCCATGCAGGTGCTCTGCCAGAAGTTATCGGCAAGGAAGGGGCAGGCATCCTCGTTCCCCCCCGAGACCCCCCGGCTTTGGCAGCGGCCATTTTAAAGGTTCTCCAGGATGAAGCCCATAGAAAAAAAATGGGGATTCTGGGCAGGCAACGCGTGGAAAATCTATTTACCTGGGCCAAGGTGGCCGAACGAACCGTGGAGGTTTATAAAGAACTTATAAACGGAAAGGTATAAGGCGTTGGGTAGACGGGAGAGTGCTTTGAAGATTGGGCTGTTGAGTTATCGGGGAAACCCTTATTGTGGCGGGCAGGGAATTTATTTGACCTGTTTAGCCAACGAGTTGGTGAAA
>JAOUFX010000993.1 GCA_029857975.1 Deltaproteobacteria bacterium
TCTCCCTGTTCTCCTGGCCTCATTATGGACCCTCGGTGGCATGGGCTTTTTCCAAATAAACCTAAACTTCATGAACATGATCGTTTTTACTATGGTATTGGGGGTGGGGGTTGATTATGGCATCCACATTCTGCACCGAGGATCCGAAAGTGGGGCAACCGGTTTAAAAACAGGGTTGTCTCAGGTGGGTAAAGGTGTGGGGCTGGCCGCATTAACCACTTTGGTCGGTTTCGGCTCTCTCGTTCTATCGGAATACCCCGGACTCCAGTCCATGGGGGCTGTTGCCCTGATGGGCGTTGGCTTCAGCGCCCTCATTGCTCTTACGCTGCTACCGGTGCTTCTGCAAAAGCTGTTGCAAAAAAGAAGATCTTCTTGAATAATGGGGTCCAAATCGGGAAGACAATATATTCTTGCTTTAGAGCTGCCGACCGGCGCAACCGACAGAAAAATGAAATCCCCCAAGGCGAACGAAAGAGGTTATAAAAAGCATCTGGCCGCATTGAAAAAGAATCCCGGCGGGTTTTATATTTTTGAGGAACCTGCGGATGAAACTGGATTCCATCCGGAAAACTTTGTTGATTATGAATGTGCTTTTGCCGCCGACCAGATCCGCCAGCTCCATCCCCGCAACCTATTAGACGTCGGATCTTACCGACATTTTATTCTGGGGCTTCTGGCCCATTTTCCCATCACGACGATTGACGTCCGCAGCCGCCAACCGATTTGCGCGAACGAAACGATCCTTACCGGTGATGCCAAAAAAATCAATTTTCCTGATCATTCCTTTGACGTTGTCCTGTCCCTTTGCGCGCTGGAACACTTCGGCCTGAGTCGGTACGGGGATGCATTCGATTTGCATGCCGATCAAAAAGCCTTCGGGGAAATGATCCGGGTGTTAAAACCTGGAGGCCGTATGATCTTCACTACCACCATCCACCACGCCCAGCCTGCCATTGCCTTTAACGCCCATAGAATTTATACCTATGGGATGCTCCAGGCATTCTGCGACGGATTAAGCTGTTGGGAAGAAAAATTCTACAGCCATCGGCAAAAAAGGTTTTGTACTCTGGAAGAAGTCACCACCGATCTCCAGTGGTGGGATGTATATTGCGGTTGCTGGGAGAAAAAACGACGAAGGAGAGGTGAGGAGGATTAGGGAAGGCTTGATAAAAATTCCTTGGCCTGGTACTCCCACTCCTGGGCCAACAGATTGATCCTCGTTCCCCCGTCTTCGGGACAGACCGTGGCAGTTACATAACCCCCGCCTCCAGAGAAGGTAAGGCACTGGGGATTCTCTTCGGTTAATTCCAGTCCCTGGCCTCCCTTACCAAAGAACTGTTTGATTCGTTTCTTCACCTCTTCGGATGAGAGTTTCGTTTTGCCCTCCAGATTGATCATTTACCTTCCCCCCTAATTTTTTTTTGTTTTTTTTGGAATTTGTTTTCTTCCATCAGCGACTCGAAACCTCACTGACCAAACCACTTCTTTTGACCCTCAATGGTAATCCGATACTGAGTGGGAAGGTTGTTAAAAGGATATCCCCAACGCCGAGGCAATCTCCGTATAATTCCGTATAATGGGGTGCCTGCCCGGTGGCCACCATTCGTTTCATGATCAAATTGAAAATCCGGTCCAGCCTGCTCGGTTCACCCATAAGTCTTCTCCCCTTTAAGTCAAGTCAATTCATTATACACGATCCATCGTGGTGATCAATCACTGTCTACCGCTTGCCTCTGGGGATGACCTGTTTTTTCATTTGATGATAGAGTATAATTTTATCTTTAATATCGGAAAAAGAGGAGAATATCATTGGAACATGTGATTCGAACCATCGATCTTTGGAAACAGTACCCGGCAAGCGGAGGAAATAATTCGGCTGCCTTGCAGGGAACCAATCTGGAAATTGCCGGCGGTGAAGTGGTGGCTTTATACGGCAAGAGCGGCTCGGGCAAAACGACCCTCCTCAACCTTCTGGCCGGTCTCGACCGCCCTACGAAAGT
>JAOUFX010000101.1 GCA_029857975.1 Deltaproteobacteria bacterium
ATCCTGATCGAAAGTCGTCCTTCCGGTCACACCCGGATAGTCCTTGACCTTATACAGGGCCTTCTTAATCCCGTCGGCGCTGTAGCCTCCATTTTGAATGCCTAGGGCAAGCAGTTTGATGCCATCAAACGCCGTAGCCCCGTAAAGCTCAGGACCCCGGCCGTATTTTTTTTGATAATGCTTGATAAACCCTTGGACCTGCGGAGCCGGATCTGTTGGGTCCCAACCGACCTGGGTGGCGATTACGCCCTCGCCTGCTTCCCCTGTAATCTCGATAAATTTCTGTGAAGTAATGCCGGCATAGCTCACAAACTGTGACTTGATCCCCATCTCCCTCGCCTGCTTCACAATAAGGCCCATTTCCGCATAGTAACCGATCAAATCGATTACCTCCGGGTTGGACTGGGCCGCCTTGGCCAGCTGGGTCCTGAAATCCCTGGTGCCCTGCTCATAGGTCTCGGCAGCTGTGATTGTGCCTCCAAATTTTTTCCATTCTTTGATGACCACATCCCGCACGGAATTGCCGAATTCATTGTTGACATTGAAAATGGCCATCTTGCGATAGCCCAATTCTTTGAAAGAGAATTCAGATCGAGCCTTTCCTTCCAAGTCCCCGAGGGTCATGTTACTGAAAATGTAATCCCCCCCTTCCCGGATGCCGGGATTCAAGGCTGCCGTGTTGAGGAGAACGACTTTGTTGCGCTCGGCAATCGGGATGGCACTCATGACCACACCACTCATGGTGGCGAGGAAAGCCGGCACTTTATCGATTTGAATGAGTTTGTTCACTGCGGCCACACCCTCACGGGGTAACCCTCTGCTGTCGCCGTAGATGATCTCCAGCTTCACTCCTTTGAAACCGCCTGCCGCATTGATTTCATCCTTAGCGAGTTCCGAACCGAATCTCTTGTTCTCCCCGTACTGGGCCGCATTTCCGCTTAAAGGAAAGACGGCTCCTACTTTGTAGATCTTCTCCTGGGCCATGGCCCAAGGTCCCCCAAGAAACACCACGAGAAGAAGAGGGAGAAGCGTGGATGCCAATTTCTTAGGACTCTTGTTTGAAAAACCCATCGTGAATACTCCTTTCTGCAATAAAATTTTGATATTGGAGATTTTTCCCCGGTGCCATACTCCACCTATACAAGAAAGACCTTCTTCAATTCGTCCCCCCGCAGCAGCTCCTCTGGCAAGGGCTCGGCCACTACCCTGCCCACTTTCATTACATAGACACGGTGCGCGATGGTGAGGACCTGCCTGGCGTTTTGCTCGATGATCAACACCGAACAGGCCATCTCCGTATTGATTCGCTTTACGTTCTCCATGATCGTTTTGACGAGGAAAGGCGCCAATCCCACAGAGGGCTCGTCTAAAAGGAGGAGCCTGGGAGTGAGCATCAAAGACGTTGCCAGGGCGAGCATCTGTCTCTCCCCACCGCTCAAGGAAACCGCCGCTTGGCTTTTTCTCGCTCCCAGAATGGGGAAAAATTCGTAGACCTGCTTCAACTGCTCATCCACCCTCTGCTTGGCAAAGGTATAGCCGCCCATGGAGATGTTCTCGTGGACGTTCAAATCGGGGAAAATTTGGGGCCCTTGGGCCACGAAAGAGATTCCATCCTTCACATTCTGGGAAGGATGGCGTTTCAGAATATCCTTTCCATCAAAAAAGATCTCGCCATTCTTGAACCTCAACAGTCCAAAGATGGCCTTCATCGTTGTCGACTTGCCCGCACCGTTCGGACCAATCAGGGTTACAATCTCTCCCTTGTCCACGTGAAGGCTGACGTCGAAGATGACCGTCTTCTTTCCATAACCGGCGCTAAGATGGTCGACACGGAGAAACACTTTCCGCCCCTCTATTCTCCGAGATAGACTCGAATGACTTCTTCGTTTTTGTGGATCTCCTCCGGAGTTCCCTCGGCGATCTTCTGCCCTTGATGGAGGACGAAGATCCAGTCTGATATTTCCATGATCAGATCCATATTGTGCTCCACCAGGAGGATCGTCTTACCCTGCCGGATCAGATCCCTCGCCAGGGAGAGAATTTGGCCAATGTACTTCGAATCGAGTCCTGAAGTGGGTTCATCCAGAAGTAGCATCTCGGCGTCTGTAGCCAGGATCCGGGCAAGGGAGAGAAGTTTTTGCTCTCCATAAGAAAGATCATCTGCCAAATTGTTTCGTTTTTCAGCGAGCTGTACGAACTCGAGTAGCCCAAGGGTTTTTTCCTCGCCCCGTCTCTTTTCCACTGCATACTCCCTTCCCCGGACTAAGGCCCGGAAGGGGTTCTCATTCCTCTGCCCCTGAAGAGCCAGAAAAACGTTATCGAAGACCGTCATATGGTGGAAAAGCCTCAGTTCTTGAAAGGAACGACAGATCCCCTTCCGCACTACATGGCAAGGCTTCATTCCGTTGATCGCCTCACCCTTGAACCGGATCCCTCCATGATCGGGTTTGAAAGCTCCCGTGATCAGATTAAAGACCGTCGTCTTGCCGGCTCCATTCGGGCCGATTAGGCTGGAAATCTTTCCCTTCTCCAGGGAAAGGGACAGATCATTGACCGCCTGAACTCCTCCGAAGCTGATGCTCAAGTTCTTAAGATCAAGATAATTCAAGAACTCCTACCTCAACCGGTATTCCCCGATCAACCCCTGGGAGCGAAATCTCATAAACAAAATGAGAAGCAGTCCATAGAAGATCTGCCGGGTTTGCGCCGCCACCGCATCGGGGATCTGAATGAACTTCATTAATTCAGGGAGCGAGATGAGGATAATCGCACCCACCACCGACCCCTTCAGGTTTCCTGTTCCTCCCACAATAGCCAACGTAAGGATAAATACCGACTCTTCCAGGGTGAAGGAGAAGGGATCGACCGAGGTCGTATAAAATGCAAAAAGAGCTCCGGCCACTGCGGCCCAAGCTGCCGAAAAGGAAAAGATGGCGATTTTGAACCTAATGACGTTTTTTCCCAGGGCCTCCACAGCGGTCTCATCGTCCCGGATCCCTTTCAGCGCAAGCCCAAAGGGAGAGTGGGCGATTCGCCGGGATAGGAAGAAGCAGGCCAACATTAACGCAAAGGAAAGAACCAAGAAAGAATAGGGGGAGTCGAAGGCAAATCCGAACAGGTGCGGCCGAGGTAACCCATAGAGTCCCATAGGTCCCCGGGTGACTGCCTTCCAGTTGAGGAAGATGCTGAACATGACCATCTGAAATCCGATGGAAGCAATGAGAAAATAGTCTCCTTTTAAACGAATCGAGGGCAAAGAGATGATTGCGCCCCAGATTCCCGCCGCGATCATGGCTGCCAATATGGCCAAAATGAGATTACTGGTCAGCCAAATGGCCAGGAGCGCGGCGATGTAAGCGCCGATCCCGTAAAAGGCTGCCTGGCAGACTGAAAACAGCCCGGTAAATCCCACGAGGAGATTCTGGGAAATGGTGAGAATAATAAAGATATTAATAATGATCACCATATAGATGAAGTAATCCATCTCCGCCTACACCCTTCCTTTTCCAAAAAGCCCCTTGGGTCTGAAGATGATAAAGATGAAAAGGATTAAAAACAGGATCGCCATCTCCCACTCCGAAGAGATCTTCCAGATTCCGAAGTGCTGGGCCATGCCCAGAAGAAAACCCCCGCCTGCTGCTGCCGGGATATTCCCTACCCCGCCCACGATCATGGCAAAGGTCGCCATGAGAATGGCATTGAACCCCATTACCGGATCAATGGTGGAGATGTCGATGCAGACCAAGACGGAGGCCACGGCGGCCAGAGCCGAGCCAACCGCAAAGGTAATATAGCGAATCTTTTTCACATCCATGCCCAGAGATTCGGCCAGGTCAGGATTGCTGGCCAGCGCCCGAACCGATACCCCGATCCGCGTTTTTTTAAAAAAGAAAAAGAGGACCCCACTCATGAGCACTGTGCTCAGAACGATATGGATCTGGCTGGGAGTCACATAGGCCGTACCCAGTCGAATCCCCGGCTTGACATCTCCGAGCCTCATTACCAGCGGATCACTCCCGAAAGTGAGGGCCAGGACATTCTCCAGAACGATGAAAAGTCCCAGAGAACTGATCATTAATACGAGGGGAGAAGCATTGAGATCGATCAGGGGTTCGTAGACGATCCAATCGAGAAACACACCCAGTAGTGCGGTCAAAACCATTGCGGCAGGAATGGCTACCCACAAAGGGAGATCCAGACTCATCAAGAAAATGTAAGCAATGTAGGCCGAGCAGGCATAGATTCCTCCATGGGCAAAATGGAAAATTCGCGTCGCCCCATAGATCAGAGAAAACCCAAGAGCGATGATGGCATAAACACTACCCAGAACAATTCCATTGATGGCCAGTTGAAGAAACATATGGGTAATTTCATATATGATAATCCCTTTATGATGTCAAGAAAAAATTTTATCGTCTGGGGTCATTTTC
Organism: Deltaproteobacteria bacterium; assembly: GCA_029857975.1. The sequence goes on from JAOUFX010000101.1 coordinate 4,431, forward strand.
CGGGAAAGGTTGAAAGGATTACCACGGGCGTTGGCCCGAGAGCAGGTTACATCGCCTGGAAGTTACCGGAGCCCTAAAAAAGATTGGTGGTGGTATAAAGTGGTTGGGTCCGGGGATGAAAAGCATTTGCGAGCAGGGACAGGGATTAATGCGATTAGATCAAAGGGGCAGTTATACGGTTATCTCTCGACTTACATAAAAAACTAGATCAAAAAACACCTCTTGTGAAAATTCATCAAGGACAAAAGATAAAGGGAGAAAGTGACAACTAGATGGCCCCGTGTAAGTAACACGGGGGCCAATAAATACACAAGGCGGTATTTGAATAAAGTTGGGAGACCTATAGTTTCTTCAAATGTTCCTTTAAATCCTGCCACTGGTAACGATGATTTGGTAAGTCGCGGTAATACTTTCAATTCTTCGATTCCTACCAAGAGTCGATCTTTTGACAATTCCTTCCTAACTGCCGAGTCTTTTAGTGCTCCTGATGTGCGTAATTCGTGGAGTGTTCCCGCCAGAACGTTCGAAAAGTACAAACGGCCTTGCTCGGCGTAAGATGGGAATAATGGCCCTACCCTTTCGCTTTCTGATGCTCTTGTGTCCGACGGGGCGGTGTACGTGGTGCGGAAAAAAGCAGGGTCGGCGAGAGGCGTAGCCGACCGGCTGGAGGAGCCAGGGCAACCTGGGCAAGAGGTTAAGCCTTCCATGGCGCCTGGGGGCGTAGGTGGGCTTGTCAATACTGCCATATCTCAACGTTATGAAAGTGGCTTTGGTAGCCTAAAAAATTTTTTTATCGGGGGGCGATTGTGGTCGCATCTTTATTCTTGACAAGGGGTCATTCATGCTCCCAACCAAAATTTATCTCTTTCCAGAATAAGTAGCCCGTTTCTCTCTTAATTGAAATCCAATTCTGCTTCTCGCCTTTTCTTCGGGAAGCATCAATTGTTTTATGACCTCAAAAACCACCTAAAATTGATGATCATATTTCTTTTCCATTTCTTCAATTTTTTTAAGCCAATCCTTGTGGAAAGCAGCAAACTGGCGGACCCGGACAAAGGCATGCATGATTAGAATGTTAACCTCTATGCCCCCTTGCTATTGAGCACCGATGACAACATGGCCACACCTTCCTCGGTGAAGGCCATAGGAAGATATTTAGAATGTTCCCCTCTTTTTAAGGTGCCAAATTGGTGCTTTAAAGTATGATACTTTTCAAGGAATGATCTCAAGAAGAAGTCCTCGTTTTTCCGGATAATTTTCGCCCTCCTGCCGAATTTAACGCTAACACCTATACTCAGTCCAAGATAGAATCAAAGGTTGCGGATTTCTGTTTGAAATATGCGAATTTGACTTCTGTCTTTTTGGGATAGACCATGCAACAGTCTAAGTTGCAAAACCTGAAACCTCAGAACGACATAATCCCTTTCCGGAGGCTTCATGCAGACATCTTCTGGGAATTTCATTTCATTACCATCTCGAAAGAGGGGCAGTGCTTCAATAGCTTCACATTCGAGGCACTGCCCCTCTTCAGAAGGGGCCCAGTTGGGAGCGAAGCAATTACAGAGTTCGCTCACCGTTATCCGAACGGCAAAAATACGCTCACTCAATCGGGCAAATCTACATAATCACTTGGTCATGGCTTTTATCATTTCCTCTACTTGACTTACTGAACCAATGGGATGTACCTTGAAATGGACAAATGGGGTGTACTGTTGTACGGCGTTCATAACTTCTAACTCAGATCCTTCTTCGACCGCATATCCGCTAAGTTCGCCAATAAACACTCCCCAATCCTTGATTAAACCTTTTTTTATATCCTGCTTAACCATCTCCATTAAAACATTCCATCCAGCTCCACGCTCTTTTGGACTTATGGGGACTTTCGTCCGGTCAATTTCCCAAAGCAACAAATATTTTCCCATAGCTTTTCCTCCTTTTTAAGGATTTAAATGGTTAAAGTGGGGATAAATTGATACTTTTGCGCTTCCTTAGTAAAAGCCGGCTTTCTTTAAGCATAGAGAAGACATTGCCTTTCTGTCTTTGCCTTTATTGAGACCTGAAATACAAAAGCCCCCAAAGAGGAAAAGCAACCTCCATGGGGGCCAAATATTGGCACCTTCCGGTAATTCCTTTTCATAGAAAGCTCCAGAAGGTTAGGGGTTATGCTGTTAGGTTTACTTAGCTACGGAGGGAAATTACCACAACGACAGCTAAAGAATACTCCTTACCCTATGGATAGTCAAGGAGAAATAGCTTCTAAAGGGTAAGCTGCCAAGGGGACATCTTGATCAAAAAAAAGGCAGAGCCACTTCTGACCCTGCTTTGCTCTTTGACAATTTAATATTGCTTCTTCTGCTTTGAGGGCTTCACCTACTAATGTTCGGGCAAGGGATGCTTTAGGCATTGAAGATTATGGAGAGAAATCATGCATCCCGGTTCAACATATCAAAAGGGTATCGAAACATTTTCGATGGTCAGAAAACAGAGGAGATATAGCAGATATCAACATCGGCAAATCTGGAGAAGACGCCCACTGATCATGAAGAGGTCCCCGGTATAGGAAAAGGATACGGGGGAGGATCTGATCAGGCAAACAAGTACAAGATCTTGATTTAATATTCCCTTGACACACAATCCCCCTTTTTGTATATTCAACCCACCCAAAAGCGAGTTCTTATCAATATGCGGGTCAGGATATTCATGATGGTATTCTATCAAGGGCAAAGGCAAAAGACCGTTACTTTAAGTTGATCCCCTGCCCTGTCCCGAAGGTCAGGGGTGATGAGGATTAGTATCTGTCCAATATTCCTCAATGATCCGGAACTCCTTAGTAATAGGTTCCGATCCATTCGTCAAGGCTAAATATATAGCGACCAGACACAGACTACTTCGGCCAACGAGAATAAAAATACATTGCTTTTTGAGACATTCTTATTTAGTCTGCCATAGCAGGAAAGAAAGAGGGATCGCCTGGGGAAGGACAACAGATGTTACAGGAAGAAAAGGCTGTAGAGGAAGGGCTTGATCAGGGAAAAGCCGGGAAAGAGATTTCCCCTGAAATGGGGATGCGGCTTAAAAAGGCGCGGGAAAGTCGTGGCCTGAGCATTTTTGATATTTACCTGAGGACGAATATTCCCGTCGATCAGCTGTCTCAAATCGAAGAGGGAAAAGTCATCCCGCCATTGGGCACGGTTATTAAACTGGCCAAATCCCTTGACATCAAAATCGACTATCTTATCTCCGGTGAAGAGGGGGAGGTCTACACCATTGTTCGCAAGGATGATCGAAAAGTGACCTCGAGGTATGATTCAAGGAGGGAAAAACATTACGGGTATGAATATGAGTCCCTCGCACCCCATAAAACGGACAGACATATGGAACCGTTCCTGGTTACCCTTGAACCTTCTGAAACGGATGAAGAAAGGTCGACCCATGACGGACAGGAATTTATTTTTGTACTCCAGGGGAAGATGGAGGTGCGTCTCAGGGATCATATTCACCTTCTCGAAGCGGGAGACAGCATCTACTACGACTCCACAGTCCCTCACCTGGTAAAATGTCACTGCGAGGAAACCACTAAAATCCTCGCCGTCCTCTATACCGAAAAATAGTTGAGCTTACCGGGATTTTATACGGTCAAAAGGGAAAAATCCGCAAAATGACATTATGTTATCAGATGGATAAAAAGCAGGAGATGATCCGCATGGCGGCCAGGGAGTTCGCCGAGAGCGAAATCAAA
>JAOUFX010000102.1 GCA_029857975.1 Deltaproteobacteria bacterium
AACGATGGCGATGACCAGCAGGACGTGAACGAATCCGCCAATCGTGTAGCCACTGATCAATCCCAGCAGCCACAAAATTAAGAGAATTACAAAAATCGTCCACAGCATGTTTGGCTCCTTTCTGAGGACAGAATCCGTCCATCCATTTCAATCTACTTTGGGGCACTTAAGACATCATTCTCTAAAAAAATGGACAAAAATATATATAAGGTGATCCCTCTATTTTTTCATAAGAAATACTGTATTTTGAGGCTGGTTTTCCCTGTAGACGAGACAAGTGCAACTTGCCTTTCAAAGTTCAGGAATTAAATAACCCAAACTGAGCAGCCCGTCTTTGCGTCGGTAGGAGCGCCTTAGGCCTCAGTATGCATAAAGATCCGGGCCAGTGATCGCCTCCAACAGAACCCGAGCACAATCGCTAGAGAGGCAAAAAAAGCCGCCCCGAGCGCACAGGCAACGCGCGCGCCCTTGGCCAGCCTCAACTGTTCGCTCCCTCGGCGCAGTTCCAGCTCGCCTGCATCAAGTCGCCTTTCGCCAACGTTAACCTTGCCCTCTCCTTCGGCAACCTGCTTGTCTCCTTCGGCGATCTGCTCTCTAGCCTCCTTGAAGCCCTTTCCGCCCTTCAGCAGCTTGTCCGCTAACACCAAGAACAGGTTGTCTTTGGCTTGCTCGAACTCCTTCTTGCCCTCTGACAACTCTCGCTTGCCGGCCTCCAACTTAGCTTTGCCCTCCTTAAGCGCGGTCTGTCCTTTTTCAAGCTGTCTTTGACCATCGGCTATCTGCCTTTCCCCGGCAGTAATCTTCTCGGTGAGAAACAGATAGCCGGCCACCGACGCAAGAGCCAATAGAATTATGAGCAGCAACGCAAGCACCTTGCCCATGATGTTTCCCCCTGTGTTTTATTGACCTAACAGTGTTTAAAGATTTTTGGAAGAAATGACGCATCCCGATTCAATAAATGAAAATCATATCGAAACATTTTCGATGATCTGAAATAAGAGGAGATATAGCAGCTTCATACAATTGTAAAAATACGAAAAAAGAAGAGGCAGGACCATTTCTGACCCTGGCCTCTTGCGGATTTACTTTCTAAACTTCCTCCAATCTGCCGACATTCCAATCAACCACAAGCCTATGGTAACAAAATCATTTTGCATTTACCTTCTTCAAACTCATCCTTACGGTCAGGTGCTTCAGCTTTCAGCATTTCTTGCAGGGATTTGAAGATCCCTATGACTTACCGAATTATTCCATTTTCCTTTGATCCACGCAACAGTCCCACCAGCCCGATAATGATCGCGACAATACCGCCAACCAGCATCCATGGCGCCAAAGATCGTGAGAAGGATACCCCCGGCAAAAATTGCCAGCGAGACCGCTCTATTCATGAAAAAATCCTCCTTTTGATTTTCATACCAGGCCCCACGAAAGGGTCATAGAAGTTTTGGCCCGCGAATGATTCTAAGCAAGATGATCACGATGGCGATTGCCACCAGGACTTTTTTTGAATTTGGGCCGAGGAGGGTTTTCCTCCTCGGCTTTATCAGAAATCCATGATTCGGGTCGATAGCGGCCGCCATGCTCCGTCCGGGAAGGGATAAAGACCTCCTATTTTACGTTCAGATTATTCTTTACGGATTTGACCCCTTTGACGCCGCTGGCGATTTCCCCCGCTTTATCGACGGCCTTTTGGGAATCAACGAAACCGCTCAGCTGCACGGTGCCCTTGTAGGTTTCGACACTGATCTGGAATGACTTGAGAAAATCATCAGCGGCAAGCAACGATTTTATCTTGGTCGTGATGACCGAATCGTCCAAGTATTCCCCGGCACCTTCCTGTTTGGATGTCGAGGCACAGGCCACCAAGGTGGCGATCAGCATAAGAAGCATAAAAAAGCCGATAAGCATATTTCTCTTTTTCATAGCGATTACTCCTCTCTGTGAGTTTGTGGTGAAATGGCTGGTTGCGAGACCTTTTCTACTGAAGGTATCAAACAGATTCGGCAAAATCTTTCTGGACCTGCCGACCACCTCCTTTCCAAATATTTCACCTTCTCCGGCAAGGGTCAAAAAGGCTACAAGGGTCTTCGTCCCTGAATAACTCGGATCAGCACCGCAACGATGGCGATGACCAGCAGGACGTGAACGAATCCGCCAATCGTGTAGCCACTGATCAATCCCAGCAGCCACAAAATTAAGAGAATTACAAAAATCGTCCACAGCATGTTTGACTCCTTTCTGGTGTGATAAACTTAACACTGCCTTTTATTTGAACTATTTTATTTTTGGTTAGAATATTTATTAGCCCATCGCCCATGAGAAAATAAATGGGGTAAAACCTGTATTTTTAAAAAAAAGATAATGTATTTTAGGCCGGCCATAGCGGAGGAGAATACTTCGTCGGATGGCAAGTGGAAAGGGACGCAAAGGCCTGAACCACAATAAGTAGACGCCAAGAAAGGAAGAAGCACACAAGGTAATGGGTTTAAGGGGGGTTGCATTGGATGGAAAAATATTGAATAATCAAACAGGATTAAAAAATTTGAAAGGCAGGGATTATCATTAACCCATGGTAACTACACCGAATGGAAGACGAAAAGGTATCCTGGAGCGGATCGCTTACCGGGTGATGAAGGAGCGCGGTTTTATACCCGATTTTTCAAGGGCTGCCCTTAACGATCTGAAGAATATTCAGCAGGACGATGGAGGGGCGAAATCTCCTGGAAAGGACCTGGGCCACCTGCTCTGGGCGTCGATTGACAACGATGATTCCTTAGACCTGGACCAGTTGACGGTGGCCGAGGCCCTGCCGGATAAAACGGTAAAGATTCTTGTGGCTGTCGCTGACGTGGATGCCCTCGTAAAAAAGAACTCGGCCATTGATGAGCACGCCCGGCAGAACACGACTTCGGTTTACACAGCCGGCAAGACCTTTCCCATGCTTCCGGAGAAACTCTCCACGGATCTCACCTCTCTCAATTATCAGCAAGACCGCCCGGCCATGGTCATCGAGATGGCGATCGACGCAATGGGGAAGATACAAAGCCCGGATATCTATCGTGCCCGGGTCCGCAACCGCGCCAAGCTGGCCTACAACAGTGTGGCGGCCTGGCTGGAAGGCAAAGGGTCCATGCCGGAGGCCGTGGCCGCTGTCCCAGGGCTGGCAGAGAATCTTCGTATCCAAGACCGGGTGGCGCAGCGATTGAAAGCCCTGCGGCATGAGCACGGGGCTTTGGATCTGCAGACGCTGGAAGCCCGGCCGGTCTTTGCCGGAGACGAGATCCAGGATCTGCGGTTGGATGAACGGAACCGGGCCAAGGAGATCATCGAGGACTTTATGATTGCGGCCAATGGCGTGACCGCGCGCTTTCTCCACGGGAAAAATGTTCCCTCCCTAAGGCGCATGGTCCGTTCACCCAAGCGGTGGGGCCGGATCGTCGAGGTCGCGGCCCAGCACAATTCCCCGCTTCCATCGGAGCCGGATTCGAAGGCCCTCGCGAGTTTCCTGGCAGAGCAGAAAGCAGCCGATCCGCTCCGTTTCCCCGATCTTTCGCTCAGCGTCATCAAATTGCTCGGCCCCGGTGAATATGTGGTCGAACCCCCGGAAGGTGCGGTGCCGGGCCACTTCGGCCTTGCCGTCAAAGATTACACCCACTCCACCGCTCCCAACCGGCGGTTTCCGGATCTGATCACCCAGCGCATCCTGAAGGCGGCGCTGGACGGGTCGCCCCTTTCCTACAGCCAGGATGAACTGGAGGAATTGGCCCGGCATTGCACGGAAAAGGAAGATGATGCCAACAAGGTAGAGCGGCTCGTTGCCAAATCGGCCGCGGCCATGCTGCTTTCTTCAAGGATCGGGGAGCCGTTCGACGCAATCTGTACCGGCGCTGCCGACAAAGGGACGTGGGTGCGCATCTTTCGTCCACCCATTGAAGGGCGATTACTCTATGGATATGAAGGCGTCGATGTGGGCAACCGGCTTAAGGTGCAGCTTATTCACACGGATGTAGAGAAGGGATATATTGATTTCAAGAAGATCCACTTGGGTCTTTGAAGAGATTTTCCGCTCAAGCGTGCTGTTTTAGGTATTGTCGGTTCGATGCGCGTACGGACCGAGAAAGGTGGCAATGTGCTCGAAAACACGCTCCGGCATCTTCAGCTGTTGCCAGGCGCCGATTCCGGCAGTCAGGGCCAAAGGCCAGAGAATAAAGATGGCGACAGTACCTGTAGCAGCTTTATCAATCCATCGTCCGGCGCCAATTTCCGCGTTTACCGTGTTCTCAACTTGATGAAAAACAATATTCAGTACCGTGGACATTCCCACAAACTTGCGCCATCCGCCAACCTTTTCGATTTGCAGCAAAGTGCCCCCATCTTCGGTCTGAAGCTTCTGACACTGTAAACCGAGTAGCTTCTTTAACCGTTCATTTTCCTCCCTCAGCAAAGCACATTCTCTTAATGCTTTCTGGAGTTGGTTTTGAAGGTTCTCGGGATCAATCATCTAAACGCCATTTTATCAAATACGATGAAGTCCAAAAACTTGCCCACGCTTGGTTTCATCTTCTAAAACATCTTCTAAAGTGAACCAACTGGCGATAATATGGCTAGGGGGTAGGTTTTAAAACAACTTGCAGCAGGTTGCCCGGTTATTGGCGCCATGGTCCCGGTGCCCTCCAGGTTCCCTAAATTTAAAAATCGGCATGGCACCGAGATTTTTATTCGACGAAAGGATTGCGAATACGGAGGCCCGGGAATCTAGTAAAGTCACGGTCAATTGTCCACAGCTCACGGACTCCGTGCTCCATAACAAGTGCGGCGATATGGGCATCATGCGCCAGGTTTCCTGAGGCCTGCCCCTCGAGCACAACCCGGCTAAGATGGGTAGCGTGTGCAGGTCCCTCACCCAGAAGGACGAGTGATGGTGATTGGAAAAGAAATTCAAGATCTTCAATGGCATCTTCAAGAGGAGTAGGAGGGTCGAATACGCGTGGGTGAGTCACGACCCGCAAGAATTCATACACACATGGCCAGGGGAGCGCCCAGGGATTTTCACCTGAGGCGATCCCTTTAAGAAGTTTGTATGCTTGACGATGAAATGGGGTTTCTTCTCGACGGGCGTACACGAGAATGTTGGTGTCGAGGGCGATCAAATTCGCCCCTCCATTAAGTCAAAAAGGGCATCCCGGTCATCAAGGCGAACTCCGGGAAGCATACGTCCCTTCTCGGTACGCCATTTCAGCTCATATCCTTTTTTCTTGGGACGCCTCCCCAGATAAAAGTGCAAAGCCGCCTCAATGACCTTCCTTAATGGTGTCCCTTCGTCTGCAGCCCGCTTTTTTGCCTGGCGCAAAAGCTCGTCACTGATTTCAATAGTGGTTCTCATGCATAAAGATATATCATTGTCTGCATAAATATGCAAGATCAAATTTGCTGTTTCCTCTTTCGCGTCGAACTGGCTCCCCGTGTGCAACCCTCTTCATAACCCTTCTCCATCCGGTCGTCAACTCCGAAGCCTTCGATATTCAACGAGTTATCAAAGAGCGAGCCGTTCCCGGCGGACCGGAAGCGGCATCAAGCTCGATTTCCGTGCTACTCCTACCGAATGCGGATGTCGCAAGTCGAGTCGTGAGCTTATCGCAATCGGGTCTATTTTCTTTGCATCCTGCTTTTTTCACACATAATAACTCAGCAGGATGTAGGTTCTAAACTTCAAATCCACGGGACATTTTGTGTTTCCTTGATAAAGTTTCATTATCCTGACAGAGGAGAGTCCCGGAAATACAAAATCCCTCCGCTCTTCTGAGAAATGGGATTTAGACGTCCAAGCGGCATACGCCACCCCAAAGGTTTATGGTTGATGGGACTTTGGTAAGGTGAGGTCGTCAGAGCGGATAATACAAATTAAGAAAAAATGTCAAGCCCCGTTTGCAAAAGAAACCCGCTGCTCGGATTGCAACATAGCCAGGGCACCAATTTCAAAATTAACACTTATTTCTCTCTGCTTCCCGCCTCCTAATTCATTCTTTAAGACTTTAAGCAGCATCTCATTTTTCATCCGTTTGCGGGAGGGGACACATGAGGGAGTAATTAGCCTAAAACCTTTTTCTGCGAGTATCTGCGAAAATCTGCGTCCCAATTAATTTAAGCATTGTCATCTCAATGCGCGTACGGGCTGAGAAAGGTGGCAATATGCTCGAAAACACGCTCCGGCATCTTCAGTTGTTGCCAGGCGCCGATTCCGGCAGTCAGGGCCAAAGGCCAGAGAATCAAATAGGCGACGGCACCTGTAGCGGCTTTATCAATCCACCGTCCGGCACCAATTTCCACATTCACCGTATTCTCAACTTGACGAAAAACAATGTTCAGTGCGGTAGACATTCCAACAAACTTGCGCCATCCGCCAACCTTTTCGATTTGCAGCAAAGTGCCCCCATCTTCGGTCTGAAGCTTCTGACACTTAAAACCCTCTCCCGCGAGCCAACTCTGGGCTGAGATAACCAACTCTGCAAAACGCGAGTTCGGACAAGGAAAGGTTTTCGACTGGGTCATCGTTTTGGCCCTCCATCGGTACTTCCCAAAATTTGCTAACGCTTGCCGGCTGCTGAAGTAATCATCCTAAACGTCAGGAGTCAGGCCCGGCACTGGTAGCGATGCCGCCTGGACGCCTTGGTTGGGCGGCATTATCTCGAACCGCCTACCGACCGCCATTTTCTTGAAAGTACTGTCGAACTTTCGCCGCAATCTGACGATCCGTCATCTTGTCAACTGTTTCAATACCGACGATGCGTCCACCGAGATTGTTTCTCTTGAGACGTCTTTGCAGCTCGCCCTTGGCCTCACCGGGACCAAATATCAGAATAGATTCTGCATCCCGAATGCACGCAATTACCGCATCGTAGTAAATGTTGAGATGTCCCCCTAACGTTCTCTGGCGGCTATCATCTGCCGGAACTTGCTGGGGTTCATAGGGACCCTTAAGAGGGTAACCTACTCTTCGCCCTTCAATTTTTTTACCCAGGCATCCACTTCCCGTCCGGCAATCTCTTTCGACCCGATGCCGAAGGCGATAGCGGCGGCTATCGCAATAGAACCCAGGAGCAACCCAAAAGCCAAGATCACGATCTCATCGGCAATGCCAAGATTCTGGAGAGCGATAGCCAAGGCAAACACAATGATAGTCATCTTAGCCAAATTGGCCAAAAAGGGTCTATCTTTAGCCGCCCCCTGGACCAATCGTTTCACCCAATTCCCAATTAAAATACCCACTCCAAAAATAATAAGCGCCAAAATCACCTTAAAGGCAAAGGCAATAAATCTACTACTTAACTCGGAAAGCATCTCAAAATCTAAGACCTCTGCCGCTTCCATAATCGCAAAGAAGATGATGTAAATGAACGCAATGATCCCCACCACTTCAGAAGAGGTTTTATGGCCTATCTGTTTAATTCCTAATTCTTCCATAAGCTTGTCGAAGCCCACCCCGCTGAGTACCTGGGATAATAATTTTTGAAGGATTTTCCCTATCACTATGGCCAGGATGATAATTACCGCGGCAGCAAAGATGGCTGGGAGTTTATTTAGAATAAATGCCAACATTTCTTTCCCGGGAGTGGAGATGGCGGCAATATTTAAAGCGTCAAGGGCGGCAATGAATACAGGGATCAAAATCAAAACATAAACGATTGTTCCGACCATCCCTGAAGCCTTTAACTCTCCTAAATTTTTATCGATCCCTATTCTCTCTGCCCCTCGATCCATTCCAAAACCCACTAAGAGATTGACGATAATCTCGCGAACAATCTTGGCGATCAGAAAACCGATAACTCCGATAATTGTGGCCGCCAATAGGTTGGGAAGAATCCCTGCAAATTTACTCCACATCTCACTGATAGGGTTCGTTACCGAAGAAAGTTTTAATGCCTCTAAGAAGGCAGGAAGGGCAAATAGGAGTACGAGATAAAAGGTGATTCCGGCGATAATCTGGCTGGGTTTCCTCCCTTCTTTTACGTTAAAATACTTGGATGCTTTTTCATCAAATTTTAGAAATTCCAGGCCTTTTGAAATGACCAATTTTAGTATTTTGGCGATGATCCAGGCGATGAGGAGGATTATGCCAGCTCCGACCAATCTGGGTAGATACTCCATGACC
>JAOUFX010000103.1 GCA_029857975.1 Deltaproteobacteria bacterium
TTCCCCGCGTCCAGAAAACAGCCCGCCAGGTTCTACAGGATGCCGATGCGCTTTTTTCGGTGGGGGCCGATCTTTTAACCATGTCCTTGCCTTCGGAGATTGATCCGATTCCTCCCGGCCTGACCATCATCCATCTCCACCTTGACCCGTGGGAAATTGGGAAAAACTACCCGGCCCGGATCGCCGTCCTCGGAGATCCCAAGGAGACCTTACCGGAATTGGGAAAAGCTCTGCAAGAAAAGATGAGCGAGAGCCGAGTAAAAGAGGCCCAGCTTCGGTTGGAACGGGTGCGCCAGGTTAAGGAAACGACCCTGCAGGAGCTCAGAGAAAAGGCTCAAGAAGAAAGGGAGAGGATGCCCATCACTCCTCTGGTCCTGATGGAAGCTGTTTGTGATATCCTCCCGGCCAATGCCGTTGTCGTCGATGAAACGATCTCTTCCGGGCGCGCTCTACGAGCCCTGTATAAAAGTGAGGATCCCCATAGTTACTATGGCATGCGCGGCGGGGGAATTGGCTGGGGCATCCCCGCAGCCCTGGGCGTCAAGTTGGCCTTGGGCGGTCGCCCCGTGGTAGCCCTTATCGGTGATGGAAGTGCCATGTATTCATTCCAGGGCCTTTGGACGGCAGCGCATTACGGTCTGGCGGTTACTTTCGTGATTTGTAACAACAGCGGATATCGCATCCTTAAGGAACGAACTTATGCCCTGCATGGCCACTCCGCCAAGAGTGATTCCTACATCGGCATGGATCTCGAACAACCAGTAATCGATTTTGTAAAGTTGGCACGAGCATTTGGTGTACCCGGGGAACGGTGCGAGAAATCCCAAGAGATTAAAGCCGCCCTCGCTCGAGCCCTGGTCCATCAGGGTCCTGTTTTGATCGATGTCCGGCTTGAGCGTAATTTTAAACCTTAAGCATCCATTCTGGGGATCACTCGAGAAATCTTTGGTGCTTTAAAATCGACGTTGGGGTGGGCAGGGAGAGGAACTCGTATTTCCCCTTTGGCCAAATATGTTGATCCCTTTTTAAAAAAATGCTAATATTCCCCCCGTGGTCTGGGGGAAAGATTAAAAAAAAAGGAGGGCATATGATGAAAAGCAAAAAGATCATGGTTGCAATGGGGATCGGGATGATTTTTTTATTCCTTTTTATCAGTTCAGCTTTACCTGCGCCTAAGCTGCCCAAGTTCATAACCATAGCCTCTTATCCCATTGGCTCTCTCGGCACTATCTTAGCCACGGCCTTTTCCGATGCCATCGAAAAGAAGACGGGGATCAAGACCAGACCAACTCCTGCTGATACCGATGTGGGGAGGGTGCTTCCCGTAAAGAAAGGGGAAGCCCAAGCAGCCGTTCTCACCGCGGCGACGGTTTATTTCGCCAGCAATGGTTTGGGTGAGTTTGGAGCGAAACAATGGGGTCCGCAGAGACTGCGCCTGGTGTTCGCCGGAAACGTGATTCATCACGGATTAGCCGTGAAGGTTGATTCCGGAATAAAAACCTGGGCCGACCTGAAGGGCAAAAAAGTGGCCTTCCCTCCGGGGCTTTTCGCTTTAACTGTTCCCGCTTTACTTGCCTATGGAGGTTTGAGTAAGGATGACGTGACGGTGGTGCGGGCCGCCGGATACACCGCTGGAATCAAGATGGTCATGGAAGGCTCAGCAGATGCCTGTCATGCCTGTCCGGTCACCCCCATGATGAAGGAGTGGGAATCCGCCCCCTATGGGCTTCGCTATCTGCCCATGGACTCCAAAGATCAAGATGCCTGGGAGCATATGAAAAAATTTGCCCCTTTTATGGCCTCTCCTATCTGGGCAGATTATGGGGGTCTGGGGGAAGGTGGTCCCAAGTGGCTGGCTTTCTATCCTTATACGCTGACCAGCTATAATACCATCGATAAGAATGTCATCTATGCCATCGTGAAAGCCATGGCTGAGGGTTATGACCTTTATAAGGATGTCAAAAAACCCTCCTCTGGAGAATGGACGCTGGAAAATACCTTGACTCTAAAAAAGCCCGTTTACATTCCCTTCCATTCGGGCCTGATCCAGTATGCCAAGGAGAAGGGGAAATGGACACCGGAGTTAGAGGCCTGGCAGGCCAAGGCCCTCAAGGAGGAGAAAAAGAAGATAGCGGACTGGAAACCCAAACTATAAAATCCACCATCGGAAAAAGGGGGGCCTGTGAGTATTTCGACCACTCCGGAGATGATCAGATACCGTGCTCTGCCCCCCTTTCTTCGCCTCTTTTCTATCACTCTATCTTTCCTGGGAATCGCAACAGCGGCCACCTATCTTTTCCACCTGGGAGTTTCCTTTTGGGGTGAATATGTAGTGGGGACGGCCTATCTCCACCTCATCTTGGCTTTCTTTTTACCCCTGGTCTTCCTGTATTTCCCCTTGAGCCCCCGCTTTCATGGCAAAGTTCCCTGGTATGACGTTGCTTGCGCCGTCCTGTGCTTTGGAAGCGCCCTCTACTTTTTCCTTCATGGCGAAGATATCCTTTTCCAAGGATGGGAAGTTGAGCCCCCACCTACGGCCTTTGTGCTGGGAATTTTGCTTTGGGGCTTCGTCCTCGAGGCCGCGCGCAGGTCGGTGGGGTGGGTTCTTTTTCTCCTGGTCTTACTATTCTCGCTCTATCCTCTCTTTGCGGAGCATATGCCGGGTCTTTTTTCCGCCAAGAGTTTTGCCTTCTCCCGTCTGGTGGGCTATCACGTCATGGGTCCCGAGGGAGTCATCGGCCTTCCCACGCGAGTCCTGGGGACCCTCTTTGTGGGCTTTATGCTTTTTGGGGTGGCCCTCACCACCACCGGAGCGGCAAGATTTTTCCTGGACCTGGCCCTTTCCGTCTTGGGGTGGGTAAGAGGGGGTACAGCCAAAGTGGCGGTGGTGAGCAGTGCTATGGTGGGATCTATAAGCGGCAGCGTAATAACCAATGTGATTACCACAGGATCTTTCACCATCCCGGCCATGAAAGGGACGGGATATCCCAGTTATTATGCCGCGGCTATCGAAACCTGTGCCTCCACCGGGGGGGTTCTCATGCCTCCCATCATGGGAGCAGCGGCTTTTGTTATGGCCTCCTTCCTCAATATATCTTATGCGGAGGTAGCCTTGGCGGCCATCATTCCTTCCCTCCTTTACTATTTAGGCCTTTTTATCCAAGTAGACAGCTATGCCGCCAAGACCGGCCTCAAGGGCCTTACGCGAAAAGATCTTCCTTCTTTATGGAGGACGATTAAGAATGGGTGGTTTTATGTCTTTGCCTTCGCCTTATTGATCTATATTCTTTTTTTTCTGCGGCGGGAGGCGCAAGCCCCCTTTTATGCCACCTTGGCCATCTTATTCCTGACCATGATAAAAAAGGAGACCCGGCTTGACTTCCGAGGCTTCATCAATTTCTTAGAGAGGGTGGGCCAAACGATCGGGGAAATCGCCGGCATTCTGGCGGCCATCGGTCTCCTGATCGCTTCCCTTCTTCTGACCGGCGTGGCCCAAACTCTGTCCTCCGATCTCATCGCCTTGGCGGGGGGCAATATCATTCTCCTGGTGGGCATGGGAGCGATCGCCAGCTTTATTTTAGGAATGGGGCTTACCATAACCGCCTGCTATCTTTTGCTGGCCGTTCTTCTCGCCCCGGCCCTGGTTCAATCAGGGCTCAATCCCTTAGCCGTTCATCTTTTTCTGATGTATTGCGGAATGCTGTCTTTCATCACCCCACCGGTGGCCATCGCTGCCTATGCGGCTGCTTCTATCGCCGGGGCGAATTCGATGAAAACGGGTTTGCAGGCCGTTCGCCTGGGGATCATTCTTTTTCTCATCCCCTTTTTCTTCGTCTTCCAGCCTGCCTTTGTCCTCCATGGAACTTTGGTTGAAGTTCTGAAAGTTTTAGCTACGGGGTTTTTTGGTGTTATCCTGATCGCCTCGGGTATAGAAGGCTATCTCCTGTTCGTGGGGAAGCTCCGAGCATGGCAAAGAATTTGGAGCATCATCTCGGGCGGGCTCCTGCTCACCCCTGAGTTTATCACCGACATTATAGGAGCCGTTCTCGCCGTCATCCTCGTGGTGACCGGGATTCAACGCTCCCGGCGCTCTTGATTTCGGCCCGGTAATGTCAAAAATTTTATGAAAAGAGGGGATAAAATATGAGACCACAGGAACTTAACCACAGAGAACGCAGAGGAAAAAGATAATTTATAAAACCTCTGTGTCCTCAGTGGTTAAATTTCCTCCCAAAAAATTTGCTTTAAAGGAAATTACGGAGAAAGTAATTTCTTGTGGTCTTGAGGTACATTCAACCTTAGGGCCGGGATTACTGGAGAATGTCTCTTTTCTCCGTGTCCTCTGTGGTTAAGTTTTGACAATACTTCCGGCCCAATAAGGAGGCGTTCATGAGATTCGAATTTACTGAAGAAGAGGAAATGCTCAGGAATCAGATCAGGCGACTGACCCGGGAAAAGATCGCCCCCCTCTCTAACGCTGTCGCCGAAAAGGAGGAGTCCAGGGAAATTGCCCTCCAGATCATCCGTCTCCTGGGTGACCAGGGATTTTGCGGTCTTTATGTTCCTCAGGAATTTGGAGGTGCGGGGATCAGTTCCGTGGGCATCTGTATCGTGCGGGAAGAGCTATCCAAGGTTTCCCATCTGGCGGACCTGCTTTTCGCCGAATTGGGGCTGGCCACTTTTGGAATCACTTTGGAAGGAAATGAGGAACAGAAGCGCAGTTATCTTCCCCGAGTGGCCAGGGGAGAAATTTTGGGGAGCTTCTCCCTCACCGAGCCCAACGCGGGATCGGATGTGGCCGCCCTCCAGGCCCGGGCCAAAAGGGACGGGGATTCTTACCTTCTCAGCGGAGAAAAGGCCTTCGCCTCGGTGGCCGGACTGGCAGACCTCTGTCTCATTTTCGCCAAAACAGACATGGAAAAGGGAAGAAAGGGAATCTCCGCCTTTCTGGTGGAAGCCGGAACTCCCGGGGTGGAGATCCGTCCCATGGAAATGATGGCCGGAAGCCCCGAATACAGCGTCTACCTCGAAGATTGCCGCCTTCCTGCGGCCAATCGCTTAGGAAAGGAGGGGGCGGGGTGGGATATTGCCTTCGGCACCCTGGACACCTTCCGCGTGACCGTGGGGGCCGCCATGCTGGGAGTGGCGGAGGCCGCTTTTGAGGAAGCTTTTTCCTACGCCCGAAAACGCGTGGCCTTCGGAAGGCCCATCGCCGAATTCCAGGCCACTCAACTGAAGCTGGCCAACATGGCCATGGAGATCGAGGCGGCGCGATGGCTGGTCTACCGGGCGGCCCACCTGAAAGATGAGGGGAAAGTCTCCCGAACCATCAAATATGCCTCCATGGCCAAGCTCTTCGCCACGGAAATGGCCTGGCGCGTGGCCGATGAAGCGGTCCAGATTCACGGCGGTTCCGGCGTGACCAAGGGGGTCAAGGTGGAACAACTCCTCCGCGAGGCCCGGCTTCCCCGCATCTATGAGGGGACCTCGGAGATTCAGCGGCTCACCATCTATCGTGAGATGGAAAGGGGATTTTAAATGATCGACACCCACACCCATATTTTTCCGGATAAGATTGCTCCCAGGATCGCGGAAAACATGCGCGCCGATTCGAGGAATCAGATTCCCTTGTCCGGAGATTTCACCCTGAAGGATTTAAAAGCCTACATGGCCCGCTGCGGCGTCGAAGCGGTGATCACTTTTTGTGTAGCCGAGAGGGCCAAGGCTGTGCCCCCGGCCAACGATTTTCTGATCGGGATCACGGATCACCGAACGATCTTCGGCTTCGGCACGATTTTGCCCGACCTGGAGGACCCGGCGGCGGAGGTGAGAAGGATCCGGGAGCGGGGCCTGCGCGGAATTAAATTTCATTCCCTCTTCCAGCCCATCGGAGCCGGGGATGAAAACCTGCTTGCGATTTACGAGGAAATGGCCGGGACCGGGATGATCGCCTACTTCCACGTAGGCAAGGACCCCAATCACCCGTCCCACCCGGCCCGAACAAGCCCGGAAGATATAGCCCGACTCAAGGAACGCTTCCCCGCGCTTCCCATCGTGGCCGCACATTTCGGTGGTCTCTTCATGCTGGACGAGGCCCGCAAGTGGATTATTGGCCGGGATATTTATATTGATACCTGTTGGGGGCCGGATATCCAGAGCCTGGAGTCGGAGGAGGTGATCGATCTCATCCGCCAACATGGTGCGGAAAAAGTCCTCTGGGCCACTGATTATCCCTCTACTACAGATCCTGTCCCTCAGATCAAGTGGTTCAAGGATCTTCCTTTGCCGGAAGAAGAAAAACAGCTGATTTTGAGGGAGAATGCCCGTCGGCTTTTGGGGTTATGAAAAGGCATCTATCACGAAGCGCTCTCCCCCTTTGCCCTCCCCTTTGAGACTGTGCCGTAAGCCGGGCGGGAGGGCATGAGTGAGGAAGCATCGGCGGGAAGAAGGGAGAAAGGATTGAGGTGAGGGGGCCGGCAAATGGATCGGCAACGACTTTATGAGGAGCGGGCGATACGCCCCAAAAAGAAAGTAAGGGAGAGGGTAAAATAATGGATATACTCATCACGGTATTCATCATGGTGGCGCTTTTAGCGCTGGCATTTTTTATTGCCAACCGGATGACCCGGAGGGCGATCTCCCGGGTAGTCGAAATCTTCCGAAAACATCAGGCCATCGGAATCCGTCAGGCCAAGACCATCGATGAACTGGGATTGAGACCCCCAGGTTTATTGGAGAGAGTCTCTCGGCTGCGCGATTACAAACAGAACGCCCTGAAAATCCTGATCAAAGGCGAAGTCATCCACCTGACGGAAGAGGGGAAACTTTATATAACCGAAGAAAAAATCCAGGAACTGTCGAGACAGGGAATATAAAAGAGGTTTGATCATGAAAATATTGGCGTTAAACGGCAGCTTTAGGAAAAACGGAAATACTGAAATTCTTTTGAAGCAAGCATTGATGGGGGCTGAATCGGAGGGCGCCGAAGTGGAGATGCTCAGGCTTACCGATTACAAGATCGAGCCATGTCGGGGGTGTGGGCTTTGTCTATTCAGAGAAAATGTGTGCCAGGTACAAGATGATGATGTCAATTTTATTTTTTCGAAAGTGGATGCGTGCGAGGGGATGATTTTGGGGACCCCGTGTTATTTCCTGGAATTAACCGCAGTGGTCAAGCAACTGATTGACCGGTGCTGGATTCTGGGCCATAAAATTGGTAAAATCAAGAAGCCGGCGACGGTCATTATCCCCTATGCTACCCGCGGTTGGATTCCCTATGTTTCCGTTCAATCCAATATCCTGCTGAACCTTATGGGGTTGACGAAAATGAATGAGATCACCGTTTGTACCCAGGGGATATCCGAGGTGGTCTTAGACGAAGAGGCGATGGATTTGGCGTACGGTTTGGGAAAAGAGATAGCGGTGGCCATAAAGGAAAAGGATTTTGCCTATAAAGGGGCAACTGGGATCTGTCCTTCCTGTCATGATTGGCTGGTGCGGATCTTAAAAGATCATGAGACCGTCGAATGTCCTACGTGCGGGGTGCGGGGGAAATTGAGTATCATCAACGGAAAAATTAGCGTCCAATTTGAAGAAAAGGCCTGGGCCGACAGCCGGTTTAGGCCGGATGTGCAGTATAATCATTTTACTTATCATATTGCGCCGTCCAAGGACTATTTCCTGAGAACAAAAGAGGAAAGGAAAATTAAAACTCAGAAATATAAGGAATATTTAACGAAGTAAGGAGTTTATGTTGTGAAAAAATATTTTGTAAAATTACGCTACTATCCGGGGGATCCTGGGGAAGAAATAAATGAAAATGATTTGAAAACCTTCGAAAAAGAGTACGGGGTAAATATCGCTTATGAGAAGACCGAGAATAGAGAAATGAAAGATGGCCTGCGTATGGAGAAAACCCTCGATAAGCGTATAGAAGATATCTCTCAGGAAGTCATTACGCTGTCGGCGGAAAAAGCGGATAACTTTTCAAACTGTATTATCGCCCTGTATAAAAAATACAGGTGCCCCCGCACTCCTTATAGTCTGCTGGGTAGCAATGATGCCGGCCAGAAAATTGCAAAAAGCTTAAT
>JAOUFX010000104.1 GCA_029857975.1 Deltaproteobacteria bacterium
TGCCCGCCACATCGAATCCATCGATCCGGGCCTTACTGCCGGTACCGCCGGGAGCATTCACCACTCCCCATAAAGCCTCCCGAAGGAATTCGAGAGTCTCCGGTGAAATATGAATAGTTTTTGCATTTTCCGGCGGGAATTCTTTCAGCGTTTCTCCATGGGGGGCTTTGATGGCTTGGACGATCCGGGGGCGGTAAAGCTTTCCTCCGTTGGCCAAAGCAGAAAGCGTACAGGCAACCTGAAGAGGAGTGACTAAATTGAACCCCTGGCCGATGGCGATTGATAAATTTTCCCCCGCTTGCCACGGAATTCCAAAACGTTTCATCTTCCAAGAAGAGGTGGGAATCAGCCCTGATTTTTCATGGCCGAGAGGGAACCCGGTGGTTTTCCCCAGACCCAGCCCCATCGCATACTTGGCGATGCGGTCCACTCCCAGGCGCAGACCCAGATTATAAAAATAAACGTCGCAGGATTCGACGATGGCTCGCCGAAGGTTAACCCACCCGTGGCCTTCTTTTTTCCAGCAGATGTAATCGCGATTGCCGAAAGGAAGGGCGCCGGAGCATTGAAAAGTAGTCTCGAGGGTTATAATTTTTTCTTCTAACCCGGCGATGGCCGTGATGATTTTATAGACCGAACCGGGAGGATACTGACCCTGTAAGGCTCGATTCTGCAATGGATGGGAGGGATTTTCGGAAATTCTTTTCCAATTTTCCGGGGAGATTCCCCGGGAAAAAAGGTTGGGGTCAAAATCGGGTTTGCTGACCAAGGCCAAGATGTCTCCATTTTGAGGATCCATGGCTACCAGTGCGCCCTTTTTATCCATCATGGCCTCTTCCGCGGCCTTTTGTAATGCAATGTCCAGGGTGAGGAAAAGGTTATTCCCGGGATTTGGTTCCACCTGACCCAAGACCCTTAATTTGCGCCCCGAGGCATTGACCTCGATCTGCTGCCCTCCATTTTCCCCCTTCAGGTCCAGTTCAAACTTCTGTTCAATCCCGTATTTGCCGATATAATAACCGATTTTATAGTTGATAAATTCTTCCTGTTCCAACTCTTCCTGGCTGATTTCTCCTAAGTAACCAATGAGATGCGCAGCCAAATTTTCGTGGGGATAGTTCCGCCGGATCACCATATCGACCGTAACCCCAGGAAGATCGAGGCGGCGGGTTTCTACCATGGCCAGTTCCTCCCGGGAAATATCCGCCTTTAATTTTAAGGGGTGGAAAGCGGGAAATCCTTTGGCCCCGTCGATCTTGACTTGTATTGTTTCAGGGCTCATGGACAGAGCGTGGCTTAAAACCGGGATAAGAGACCGCGTATCTGGAACGTCTTGCCGGATAAGAGAGACATCGAAGGAAGGGAAACTGTCTACAAGAGGAATTCCTGCTCGGTCGTAAATGATGCCCCGCGGGGCGGCTATTTCTTGAATGCGGATCCGGTTATTCTCCGAGAGATTTTTGAAGTATTCTCCCTGAATAATTTGCAGGTACCAGAGTCGAGAGAAAAGCAGGAAAAGGGCGACGATAATGATGATATTGGCGTACACAAAGGCCGAGTTTTTTTCCTGGGTGCCATTTTTATCGAGTTTCAGATGCATATCTAAGCCATCGGTTGCGGAGTTACCCATCCCGGAAGCGCAGCCAATATTTTAAAAAGGCGAAAAAGGGGCCAGCAGGCGGCACAGGTAGTCACCGCCTGGGGCAAAATCCAGTTGGGGCCGGGTAAAGAAAAATTGACCAAGATTCCGAAGACCGGCGGAAGAAAGATCAGCAGGAGAAGCTGAAAGACTATGGCCAAAACCACCAGGCTCATCCGGAGAGAGAGATTTTCACCCAAAATCAAGATCTTCCCCAAAAGCTTGAGGAGAAAGAAAATACCCAGGTAAAGAAACAGAAAAAGGCCAAAAGGACTTCCCGAAAAGGTATCGTAAAAAATACCAGCCCCAAGGGTTAGGACCGCTCCCGTGATTAAAAAGGGAGAGGTACCTAAATAGGTTATAAAAATCAACATCAGGTCTGGCTTTAAAAAGTTGGGGAAAAGTTCACTGATCACCGCCGACTGGAAAAGGCTTAAAAAGTAGGCAGTGAGCAGGAGAATCAGAAAAAGGAGCATGGTTACCTTTTCCTCCCTTCAAGAAAATCCCCTCCGCCAAACTCCATGGAGGGGAGGGCGAAATGATGTTGGAAACATATGGCCAGATTCTTGGTTATAGATCCTTTGCTGCTTAAGATATAAATTTGCGGGGGGGCAAAATAAATTTCATCGGCGATCTTCTGCAGGGGTGGCCAGGGCCCGTTTCCCGGGTCCCTTTGGGCCAGGCGCTCGGCTGCAAAAATCGGAACGATCTTGTCGAGCAGACGGAGTTCTGTATCCACGAAAAAAAGGGCTACTTGAGGAATTAAATCCTCAAGGCGGCTGAAAAATTCGTGGACCTCATCCCCTTCGATGTTTTTGGGAGGGGAAGATTTCACTTCCAGGTAGAGGAGGCGACCTTCCAAGGAAGCGATGACGTCGTAGTCCCCCCCGAAACGAGTTCCTTTACAGCGAAGTCCGTAGAGGGCCGGGCAGTAAAATTCTTTCCGCAAAATTTCCGCCATAAACCATTCGAGGGTAGGACCGAGGCTGGCTGTGGCCGGAGGCAATAAACGGTATTTGTTCACCCCGGCGGACTCCACCAAGCCCAGGTCGATGAGGGAGTGAAGATATTTCCTTCCGGTTTCGGCGGAAGAAAAGCGGACAACCTCAGAAACCCGAAAGGCGCCTTTGCGGAGGAGGATCTCCCGGAGAAAGAGGCGAAAAGAATATTTTTTAAAAAGGTCATAAAATCGTTCTCTCTCTTTTTCCCGAAAAGTGGGAGGAAAAAGAAGGTGGTGGACGGGATTCTCGCGATAGGGAGCCAGCCCGCGCCGCCTCAACATCCCCTTTAATTCGAATAGGCCAGGGGAATTGCTTTCCTTTAAGGATTGTACATCCCCGCGTAATGCCCGGATTTCTTTTTGCATACGTCTCAGGATGAGATGGACTTCTTTTTCCGCCATGATCAAGACTGTGTGAGTGTCAGTGCCAGTATGAGCGGAGAAAATGCTTGTACGAACTGCTCACCTTCACACTGGCACTATTTTTCTTAATATACAACGACTTAGGGGGAAAGACAAGAAATTCATTTTTTCCAAAAATCCGGGATCAGCAGGACCAGGAGGGTATAAATTTCCAGGCGTCCCAAGAGCATGCAGGCCATTAAAATCCATTTGGCAGCTACGGAGAGGTGGGCAAAATTTTCCGCAGGGCCCACAGTCCCCAGACCCGGGCCCACGTTGCCAAGAGTAGCAGCGACTGCAGAAACCGAGGTCAGGAAATCTGAGCCCAGCATGCAAAGGGCCAAGGATGCCATGGAAAAGATGAAGAGGTATAGGAAAGAGAGGCCCCAAATGCCGCTCAGCGTGTCCGGCGAGACGACTTTTCCTCCCAGTTTGACGGGAAGCACGGCGCGAGGATGGATGAGCTTGCGGAGTTCTTGGAACCCCTGCTTCAGCAGAATATAGATGCGCACGCACTTAATCGCGCCACCGGTAGATCCGGCACAGCCGCCGATGAACATTAGAGTCAGGAGTAAATACTGGGAAAAGGGCGGCCACTGTTCGAAGTCAGCGGTGGCAAACCCGGTGGTGGTCAATATGGAAACTACCTGAAAAATGGCCAGGCGGAAGGCCTGAAAAAATTCCTTCTGGATACTCAACCATAAGTTTAAAGAGATGAAGAGGGTCGCCAACAGAACTACAGAGGTGTAAAAACAAAATTCTGTATCCCGCCATAAAACTTTTACATTCCCTTTCAGAAACCGGTAGTGCAGAGCGAAATTGGCCCCGGCCAGAAACATAAAAAACGTAATGGAATACTCGAGAAAAGGACTTCTATAAAATTCGATGCTTTCGTTTTTAGGTGAGAATCCTCCCGTGGCCATGGTGGAGAAAGTATGGCATAGGGCATCGAAAAGATTCATACCCCCGAGAAGCAGGGTAAGGACCTCGGCGGCCGAAAAAAGAATATAGACTTCCCATAAAATTCGGGCCGTCTGGGAAATTCGCGGCCGCAATTTATCGGCTGTGGGTCCGGGGACTTCGGCCTTGTAAAGTTGCATTCCTCCCACGCCCAGGAAAGGGAGGATCGCTAAGGAGAGAAGGAGGATTCCCATGCCGCCCAGCCATTGGGTCAGGTTGCGCCAAAAAAGTACGCTATAGGGGTGTTTTTGGATCTCGGTGAAGATCGTAGACCCGGTGGTCGTAAAACCGGAAGCGGCCTCAAAGCAGGCATCGGTCAGGGAAGCGAGGCTCCCGGTGAAAAGGTAAGGAAGGGCGCCGAAAAAGGTGGCGCTTATCCATCCTAAAGCCACAATGGCAAAGCCTTCCCGGTGGGTAAGATCCCGGCGAGACCTCCTGAAGATGAGCATCATGAATAGACCGCTGAATGCCGTTGCGGCGATGGCGAGAAGGAAACCCCTGGCGTGAGGCTCACCGTAAATCCAGTTTACCAACAGAGGAAGGCCCATAGACCCAGCCAGGATCAGGTTTAAAAATCCCAGCAGGTTAAAGAGGGTGGAGAAGGACACGGCTACCAGTACTCCAGTTTAACCATAAGGGCTTTTTCCACTTTATGGATGGCTGTGGTTAGGGCGAAGATCATTACCCGATCTCCTGGTTGGATGACAGTCGATCCATCGGGGATGATCACTTCCGAACCCCGGACAAGGGCGCCCACAATGGCGTCTTTGGGAAACTCTACTTTACGCAGCGGCCGGCCTACCAGATCGGAGGTCTCCAGGGCGATGGCCTCGAAAGCTTCGGCGTTTTCTTCGGGGAGGGAGGAAACGGAAAGAATTTTACCGCGGCGGATAAACTGCAGGATTTTGCTAACCGCAGCCAGCCTGGGACTGATCACCACATCGATTCCGATAGAACGAACCAGGGGGGAATAAGCCATCTTATTAATCAAAGTCATGACTCGCCGGATCCCCATCTTTTTAGCCAGCAGGGAGATCATCACATTGTTCTCATCGTCTTCGGTAACGGCAATGAAAGTATCCATCTCCCCCACATTTTCCTCAAGGAGGATATCCTGGTAGGAGGCGTCTCCCCTTAGGACAACTGCCTTGCGGCATTTTTCGGCGATTTCCAAACAACGGGATTCATTCTGTTCGATGATTTTTACCTGGATGCCTTGTTCTTCGAGGCTTTTGGCGAGCTCCAAGCCGATTAATCCGCCTCCCAGGATCATGACCCGCTTGATGGGGGGCCGCTTATTGCCAAAGTCTTCCAATGCCTCGCGAGCCTTTTTTCGTTCCATGACCAAAAAAAGAAGATCATTGGCGGCCAGCACGTCCTGCCCTTTGGGGATAAAGACCTTGTCTCCCCTCTGAATGGCCACGATCAAAACGCTGGCCTGGGGGTATAGTTCACGCAGTTTAGCCAAGGGTTTACCTATGAGGGGACTTCCCAAAGGCAAAGGGAGGCCAACCATGCGCACCAATCCTTCCGCGAAGTCCACCACCTCCACCGCTCCGGGAACTTCCATGAGCTTGAGCATCATCTCCACCACTTCATGGTCCGGGTTGATGACGAAATCAATATCTAAGTGTTCTTTATCGAAAAGGGGAAGGAGGTAAGAGTATTCCGGGTCGCGCACCCGGGCGATTTTGATGGGAACACGGTCCTGGACCCCTGCGACCAGGCAAGAAATCATATTTACTTCATCGCTGTTGGTGACGGCGATGACCATCGATGCTTCGGAGATTCCTGCCTGGCGAAGCAGGCTAATACTTCCACCGCTACCATGGACGGCTTGAACATCGAGGGTGTTTTGAACGCGGCGGATCTTCTCCACGTCGCGATCAATGATCACCACGTCCTTTTTCTCTTTGGAAAGCCGGTCGGCAAGATGAAACCCGACTTCCCCCGCCCCGATGATGATAATGCTCATTTATGCTTTCAATTCATTAATAAGAAAGAAATAAATCATCGGTCATTGCGAGAAGCAGAGCGACGAAGCAATCCCAAGAAAAAAGAGATGGCCACGCCCTCCGGGCTTGCAATGACTGTAACGATCATTACTTCGTCTGTATTCGTATCAACGAGGCAATCATATTTTGAGCTAAAATTAATGTCAAGGTCAAAATTTATGGGAAAGAGTCTTGACACTTTTTTGAACTTTGTGTTAGAGTCCGCCTCGAATGAATCATCATTCAGCAGCCGAAAGCGAGGAAATATTTTTTGGCACGGGATGAAAAGAAGTTTCACTGGCTAAATTTTTTAGCTGCATTCACTATACTATTTGCTTTCTGGGTATTTCTTTCAGGTTTTTTCGACCTTTTCCATCTATCCCTGGGGGTCATCTGCTGCGGGATCGTGGCCTATGCTTCCCATGATTTGATCTTTACCCAGACCAGTTTAAGAAATTTAAAAGAGAGACATACTGCCGGGAAAAATTTTATTCTTTACCTCCCCTGGCTGATTTACCAGATTTACTTAGCCAATGTCCATGTGGTCTACTTAGTCTGGCACCCCCAAATGCCCATCGACCCTAAGATCATTCGGTTCAAGACCAAGTGGCGGGACGACCTTGTCTTAGTAACGATGGCCAATTCCATTACCCTGACACCGGGAACGATCACTTTGGATATCCAACAGGGGGAATATTACGTCCATGCCTTAAGCCAGAAGGTGGCGGACGACTTGTTAGCCGGAGAAATGCAAGACCGGGTGGGCAAAATTTACGGAGCAGAGGATTGGCGAGTCGATGAATGATTTCTTTCTGGGGATGAGCCTTGCTCTGGGCCTCCTGGTTCTGGTCTGTCTTTACCGTGGCGTTGGGGGTCCCGGATTCTTGAATCGCCTGGTGGCCATTAATGTCATCGGAACCAAGATCGTGGTGATTTTGGCCACCATGGGGTTTATCTATCAGCGCATCGACATGTTTGTGGACATCTCCCTGGTTTACGCCCTGCTGAATTTTATCGGGACCCTGACCGCGGCCAAATACCTGGAAAGAAGGGGAATGGTTTGATCCTCGAAATCCTGTCAGGCTTGCTGATCTTAGCGGGGCTTTTTCTGTTTGCCTCGGGAACCTTGGGTCTTCTGCGCCTGCCCGATTTTTACTGCCGGATGCATGCTACCGGAAAATGCGACACCCTGGGAGCCCTCTTCGCCCTTTTGGGATTAGCGGTTTATCACGGCTTTTCCCCCGTCAGCTTGAAGATTTTATTCATTGTGGTTTTTATTTTCCTGGCCAATCCAACAGCCACCCATGCCATCGGGCGGGCAGCTCTGGTAAACCGGGTCCAACCATGGACTAAAGAATCTTCCTCGAACGCCCCCAGCGTTGCCTCTTCTGAGGAGGAAGAAAAATGATCTGGCCCCTGGATTTTATTCTTTTAATCTTTGTGGTTATCTGCGGCATCGCGGCGATCACGGTAAAGGATCTTCTGAGCGCCGTGATCATCCTGGGGGCCTATAGCTTCTTTATGGCCCTGCTCTGGGCCGAGATGGGGGCTGTGGACGTGGCTTTCACCGAAGCTTCGGTGGGGGCCGGAGTCAGTACGGTGTTTTTCGTGGCCGCGGTATACAAGACCAAAAGGAGGTCAAAGGATTGAAAATTTTTGCTTTCCTTATCGTTCTCCTGACTGCCGGGTTGCTTATCTATGGAGAGGAGAATATGCCCGAGTGGGGGAATCCCAATTCTCCCGCCAGCAGGCACGTCTCTCCCCGCTATATTGAAAAAACGGTGGAGGAGACGGCCACGCCCAACATGGTCACCTCGGTTTTAGCCGATTACCGGGGGTATGATACCTTGGGGGAGACCACGGTTATTTTTGCCGCTGGAATTTCTTGTCTTTTACTTCTCTGGAGAGATCATCCATGATTGTCCAGTATGAAAACGTCATCATCCAAACCATCTGTCGGCTGATGATCCCGTTCATCCAAATTTACGCTCTTTACGTCATCATGCATGGCCACTATAGCCCGGGAGGGGGATTCCAGGGAGGAACAATCCTGGGAGCCAGCTTAATCCTCTTGGTAATCGCTTACG
>JAOUFX010000105.1 GCA_029857975.1 Deltaproteobacteria bacterium
CTTCCCATGGGGTTAGGCAAGATTGATTTTGACGGAATCTTTTCTTGCCTGCGGGCCCAAAAGCTTCAGCCCATCTACACCATTGAACCCCACCTCGAAGAACACCTCGAGCCCAGCCTGCGGGCCTTGGCCAAATACCTTTAACCCAAATTGAGCGATTCTTTTAAACCACAGAGAACACGGAGATTAATTGCATAGTTAAAAAAACAAAATAAGCTCAATTTTCTCTGTACTACTAACGTGCAATTTATCAATATTTTATTAAGCAATCCCCCCCACCCTATCCCTCCCCCTCGAGGGGGGAGGGTTGGGAGGGGGTGATTTCTTTTGGTTGCGGCTATGCCGCGCTGTGCCCTCTGTGGTAAATCGTCTTTTTTAGGTTTAATAAAAGATTACCGCAGAGAACGCCGAGAATAAATTAAAGTTTGAAATCCGAAGCACGAATCCCCCGAGCTTCGGAATTAAGATTTGAATTGCGGCTTTTACTCTGCGTTCTCAGCGTGCTCTGCGGTGAACAATTTCTTCCAGGATAGCGGCGGTCAGGAGAGGAAACATGATCTCATGGTGGCCGGTGAGGTGAAACCCTTTTCCCCCTTCCAGAGTCGGCCGGTGGACGACGTTGGTCAAAGGTCGATAATGGGGAAGGAAATCCATATTCACCGTGGTGAAATGGATCACCCGGTAACCCAGATTGCGCACCAGGGTTAAGGCTTTCAGGAATACCTCGGGCATAATCACCGCCGAGCCGAGATTCAAGTACACCCCGCCCTCAAGTTGAGAGATCATGGCGGCGAAAAGGCGGAAATCCACGTGGCTCGCTCCGCCAATGGCCTCCCCACAGGCCTGGGGGTGGAGGTGGACAATGTCTGTTCCTATGGCCACATGGACGGTCACTGGAATCCCCATTCTGATTCCGGCAGCGGTGATACTCTTGCCTCGATAGGGAAATTTGCGCTCCCGGATCATTTCTCCTACGGAACGACCGATCCCCCACCCTTTGGGCCAGCCTTCGTTGATGGCTTCATTGATCATCTGGCCCGTTTCCTTAGCCATGCCGAAAGTACCCTGGCCGATTTCGGTTGCCACATCCTCCGAGGTTTTTCCCGCAAAGGCAACCTCAAAGTCATGGATAATCCCGGCCCCATTCATGGCCACGGCCTGGATAACTCCCTTTTCCATCAGGTGCACAATCAATGGGTTCAGCCCCACTTTAATCGGGTGCGCGCCCATTCCCAGAAGCACGGGCTTTCCCTTCTGGTGGGCTTTGCGGATTCTCGCGACGATTTCTTTAAAATCTCTGGCGGCAAGAATATCTGGAAGGGAACCCAAAAATTTTCTGAAGGAAGCCGGGGCGCGGACGGGACGGGCAAAATTTTGCCAACTCACCAGGCTTTTTCTTCCCTTCAGGGAATAAGTTTTTATGCCTTCGAGGGATAGGGGTTTGATTGCTTCTTTCATGGGATACCTCTATTAAAAAACGCTATGCGCATAGCCCTAAGCGTTTTAGAATTAAGCGGGCTTTTGGAATAACATCCGGTCCACCATCTCGCAGAGAACATGGCCGATGGTGATATGCACCTCTTGAATTCGCGGAGTACTCGGTGCATCTACCACCAGGGCAAGGTCCGTTAATTTCGCTAAGTCTCCCCCGTCCCCCCCCGTCAGAGAAATTGTTTTTAGCCCCATTTCTTTGGCTACCTTGATGGCTTTGATAACGTTCGCGGCTGCTCCGCTGGTGGAGATGCCGATGGCCACGTCTCCTTCCCTCCCCAGAGCTTTCACTTGCTTGGAGAAAGAATCGACATATCCGTAATCGTTGCTGATGCTGGTTAAAATCGAGGTGTCTGTCGTCAGCGCAATGGCGGGCAATGGTGGCCGTTCGATCTGATAGCGGTTGACGAACTCGGCGGCAATGTGTTGGGAATCGGCGGCGCTGCCGCCGTTTCCGAAGAGAAAAATCTTATGCCCCGCCTTGAAGGCCTCAACGATCATCTTGACGGCTTGCCCCAAGGCCTCGGCATTCTGCCGGATAAACCTTATTTTAAGATCCGCGCTTTCCCGGAAAATTTGAATGATTTCATCCTTCATAACTTCCTCCAACCTTACGCTCGCTAAAATTAAAACCCCCATGGACCCCGTGCGGCCGAGCCGCGACTAAAAAACATTAGCCACAGAGGGTACAGAGATCACAGAGCTATAAACAATACCTTTAGAATAAAAAAACAATTTAGGACGCGGATGAACACGGATAAAAATTTTTAGATAAGGGAACGTTAGTAGCACAGGGAATTTTCCTGTTTGGCTCCGGCTACGCCGCCTTAGGCCCTTGACACATATTCTTCCCTTTTTCTTAATCACGATTTTAAAGCGCGGTGATCTCTGCTTCCTCTGTGGCTAATTTAAAACCCTCAACTCGCCAGCTTTTCCTTGATAATCTCATTCACCCTTTCCTGCATCTGCCGCAGGGCCTGTTCGTCGAAAGGCACTACGCTTTTCAACCCTTCCTCCAGCGGGTCCCGGGGATCGAAATTTTGCAAAGTGTAGCGCTTTGCTCCTCGAACCCTCCGGGCTAAGGCGTAGACCTCCTCTTCTCCGATGAACGTAGGAACCAGGGTGGTACGAAATTCGTGGTCCCCCGGGCCTTGAAGGAGGATCTGGATGCTCGCTTGAATTTGAGCCATAACTTCTTCTCCCAGGGGCACGCCGGTGATACTGGCATAGCGTTGCGCCTCCAAGGGGCCCTTGAGGTCCATGGCCACGTAATCCAGGAGCCCTTCCTCCGTCAGGTTCCGCAGGACCTCGGGGCGCGTTCCGTTGGTGTCCAGCTTGATCCCTAAGGAAACGCCGGGCGGAGATAAGCCGGCAGCAGACTTCAGAAAACGAATCAGCGAAGGGAGCCAGGGATGGAGGGTAGGCTCCCCGCCGGTTATGCAGATGCCATCGATCCAGCCACTGCGTTTTCGTAAATTCCCTACAATCTCCCCTAAGGGAAAATCCGGATATTTCTCCGGCAGGAAGACCAGGTCATGGTTATGGCAGTAACGGCAACGAAAATTGCACGATGGGAGAAAAAGAACGGCAGCAACTTTTCCCGGCCAATCCGAGAAAGAAGTCTCGATAAATCCTTTGATGGGATAGTCCATAAGCAGCCATCAGCAGGCAGCACTCAGCTTTCAGCTTTCATTGATTTTAGCTGACTGCTGATCGCTGATTGCGGACTGCCGTTAGGTAATTCTTGATGCGGATCGCCCCGGTTATGGAAGAGGAATCGTCCAGTACTAATATGGGTAGCTGGGTTTCCGCCAAACTGACCAATTCATGCCAGGCCAGATGGGCCAAGGAATCGGGGTTGTCCGGACTTAAAACTTCCACTTTTATCCCTAACTTTTTCAAGTCGACGCTCTTCCTGACGTATTCACACTTTTCGCAGCCTTCCTTGGTAAAAAGCGTCACTTTCCCCCTCCTTTTTTCATTCCGTTGGGCACAGATTGGCGCAGATAAACGCCGAAACAAAAAAGACGCAATGCGCATAGCGCTAAGCGACTTTCTATACTACTAACGTTCAAATTCTTGAAATTTTGTTAAGCGTATTTTAATTTTATCTGTGTTTATCTGCGTTAATCTGCGTCCAATAAATTTTTGGTTGCGGCTCCTCCGCCGCGCTGTGTCCCTCAATGATTATTGGCGATAAGTTAAACGGGCAAGCTGGACGAGCCGGCTAATTTTTCCTGCTTCGGGATTTCGCCCTCAGGCCTTGCTTCCCGATGATCGCTGGCGGAAAAATATTTTTGGTTACGGAAGCGGTCGCGCAGTTCCCCTAATTTCCCTTTGTTCCAGCTGGAGATCTTGGTGAAATAGCCGGTGATCCGGGTGATGCCTTCGATCTGAGTTGAACCGCAATAAGAACATCTATCATGCAAGCCCCGGGCCGTCCGCCCGCAGTCAGTGCAGGCGGTAAATTCCGGCGAAAACGCAATCTGGTCGTTCTGGGAATGGCGAAAAACTTTGATAACGAAATTCGCCAAGGATTCTTGGGAAGGCCGGGCTTCTCCCAGCCAGACGTGGGTCAAGGCCCCGGCC
Organism: Deltaproteobacteria bacterium; assembly: GCA_029857975.1. Next base: position 4,081 of record JAOUFX010000105.1, read on the forward strand.
TCAATTAGGGGATGAAAGAGTCCTTCCTTACGCACCCGGTCAATGGGATTCAAGACCGATCCCACGTTCAGGTAGGTAGAATTGCTGTAATAGACTTCTCCCCGGGAAATATCCCCTTTGACGATGTACCCCGAGCGGGGGGAAAAGTCCCGCAGATCCAGCTTGGCAAAACGGTAGGCCGTGGACTCCGCCGGAGTTTGTTCCAGGACAAAACGCATGTTATGTTTCTGGCTCATCTTGTCGGCCAGGAGCTTCATGTAGGCAATCACTTTCAGGCCGAACTTCAAGGCTGCATCGGACTCATGCAGCTGTTGGCCCAGGTGGACCTGGATCATCTCATTCAAGCCCACCATGCCGATCAGGTTGGTCACCCGGTGCATGCGCAAATAGGGCATGCCGTCTTTATTCATGCTCAAAAGGGCCAACGGCCCGTTTTCCCCCAGGGACAATAAGCGTTCTAAGAAAACCTTCTTTTCCACGTGGGCCCGCACCGCCTTGTTGAAGACTTCGGAGATTTTGGCAAAAAGTTTAGTGTCCTCCCCGGCGCATTGGTAGGCAATGCGCGGGAGATTCAGAGTAACATTCTGCAGGGCGCAGTAGCGCATGCGCCAGGGGTATCGGGCATCTTCCAGGTCAGATTGCTCCAGCTTGAAGCTCAAGCGGCAGCATTCCGAAACCTTGGCAGTGTTTCCCCGGTCGAAAACAAAATAGGTGTTGCCCTTCTCCGCGGCTACGTCACAGATGTGCAGCAAAAAATCCATGTGGCCGGGGGTTTGAAAAAATTTTTCGGTGATGTGTACCAGGGGCTTGGGAAAGAAGAAAGGCCGGCCAACGGCGTCCCCCTCCCGGTAAACATCGAAGAGGGCCCAGACGAACCGCTGGGCCTGGCTGGCGTATTCGGCATAGGTTTTTCCCGTAAACTCTCCGCCCGGCCCGATGGCCATCACCTTCTCGAAATGCTTGGGCACCTCCCAATAAAGATTGATATCCGTAAAGATCGCCTGGCCGCCCCGCGCCACCGCTTGCTGGGAGAATTCATAGATAAGCATCTGGGCCAATTGATGAACTTCCCGGTCGCTCAGGCCTTCGAGGTAAGGGGCAAAGAACAGGTTGACGGCATCCCAACCGATGGCTCCAGCGAAGTTGCTTTGCAGGGCAGCGGCAAACTTAACCATATGAGCCAATAACACTTCGGGGTGCTTGGCCGGCTTGGCCATGGAAAGGGAATTCGGCAGGTTGAGGCCGAATTTTTTGATGTATTCCAGCGACTGCCCCGAACAGTACGGCCGGTCGATAAACCCCAGATCGTGGAGGTGCAGGTCGCCGCGCATGTGGGCATCGCCGATCTCCTGGGAGAAGACGCTGAGCAGGGCGTATTCTTTCTTGATCCGCTCGGCCAGGGTAAGATTGGTGGCCTCGGGCCCGTGAGGAACATTGGCATTCTCCCGGTTGGGGTGGAAGATGAGTTGATCGACATCATAGAGCGGAACCCCCAGGCGGGTGTGCATCTTGCGCACTTCCTCCAGCCCATACTCAATGAGTTTCGCATCCACCAACTCACGGACCAGAGGGGCCGTGACCAAGGAGATCTTGGAGGTGATAATCTGTTCCTCCACCTCGCGGCTGATCCGCTCCGCCGTGTCCCGGTCGATGGTTGTCTCCCGCAAGAGCGCATCCACAATTCGCTGCCGATTCCAGTCCGAAAGCGTCTCGCTGGAAGTGCGGACGAACAGGGCCATGTCGGTCGTTTCATTCCCCGTGCCCTCGGGAGGGACCCAGGCGTTCGTTTTTTCGATTTTCCTGAAACCTTCTTCTTTTTGCTGCCCGCCAGGGCGCACCTGAGGGTCGACAACTCCCATGTAATGACCTCCTGTAAAAAGTAGCTTATATTGTATAGGATAAAACTTTTACCACTATATATTGTGATCGTCAAGAGAAAAATGAGGGTTGGTTGAAAATAGTTGCCGAGGGGGTTTATTTATTCACAAAATTCCGTTAACATATTGAAAAACAAGAGAAAAGATAAAGAATATCTCCTCTGGCATGAGGCTCTCAGCGAAGTTCCTTGGCTATCTTTACGGTAAGATCCCCCAATAAATTCGTATAACTTCCCAGCTCGTTGTCGTACCACCCATAAACCACGGCCTGGGTCACGGGGATTTCAGCCACGCAGGACGTATCCCCTTTAATGATCCCGGGGGGCAATCCCGGGACCTTGGATAGGTCGACGCAAATGTGAGCGGTTCGCGTATGCGTCTCTGCGCCCTCGATCATGGCGGCGGCGTTAGGGGAGCCAATGATGTCCGTGGAGACATTCTGGCGTTCACTGAAAATTAAGTACTTGCTCATGTAGGTCTCAGAGGCTTTTTGATAAACTTGGTTGATCATTTCCCGGGTGATCGGACGCTCTAAATTTTCATCCTGAATATTTACGACTAAAACGATCAGCGAGCCGGTACTGGTGGGAATGCGAACGGATTCCGCGATGAAGCCGATGCGTTTCATTTCGGGAATGACCAGGGCCAGGGCCTTGGCCGCTCCCGTGGAAGTAAGGATGATGTTGTTCATAATCGACCGATTTTTTCTCAAGTCCTTTGATTTGGCGTCGGGAAGGCGGTCCAGGACCTCCTGCGACCCGGTCGCCGCATGGACGGTTACCATCGAGGCGCTGAGGATCTTATCGGCGCCGAAATAATCCAACAAGGGTTTGACCATAAAAGCCAGGCAGGTGGTGGTGCAGGAGGCGGCTGAGATCATGCGGTGCTGTTGGGGGTGATATTGGTCATCGTTGATCCCCATCACCATGGTTACGGCGTCCCCCGGCATGGCCATGGACTTTTCCTTGATTTTGAAGGGGGCGGAAACGATGGCTTTTTGGGCACCGGCTTGCAGGTGTCCCTGGATCGAACCATTTTTAGAATCCGGCGGTGCTGTCGGGTCTAAAAACTTCCCCGTGGCATCCACCACCAGGGGCGCTCCCAAGCTTTTCCAGGGAATGTCTTTAGGGTTACGGTCCTTACGCAGGACGGTTACCGGCGTTCCATTGACCTCGAATTTTCCATGTTCTTCGTTTAAGTTCTCTATGACCCTTCCCGCCCTCTGGCCGTAAAGGTACTGTCCCAGATATCCGTAGGTGCTGTCCCTTTCGATGTAGCTGGCAATATCATCCAAGCCGCCACCGGCTTCCCGGCCGACATTAACCACGAGCTCTGAAAAATAACCGCGGGCGATATGATGCCAGACCGTGAGTTTGCCGATTCGGCCCAGGCCATTAATCCCTAATTTCAGCTGGCTCTTTTCCCCTTCCTTCACTTTAAGATGATCCGCCATATTCACACCTCCGTGAAAAAATTTAATAGGACGCAGATTTACGCGGATAACCGCAGAAACAAAAAAGACGCTATGCGCATAGCGCTAAGCAAATTTCTGAGTACATCCGGCCCAAAAAGGAATTTCCTGTACAATATATTCATCTGTGTTTATCTGCGCCAATCTGCGTCCTAATAAAGGAGCAATGGCTTCCTACATCAAGACGGGGTAGGAATCTCCTTCATCCTTGATTTCATGCTGCCCTAAATAGACCAAGCCTTTTCTTCCATCCAGGCTTAAGTAATCCCCTCCTTTCACCTCTGTGCCTTTGATCAGGAAACGGCTTTCATTTTCCAAAACCACCAAGTTGCGGCAACCCACAACCGCCGTTTTATCCAGCTCAAAAGCTACGATGGCCGCATGAGAAGTCTGGCCTCCTTTTGCTGTCAGCAGCCCGTCCGTAAGGGAGATTTCCTGGATGTCTTCCGGGACGGTATCGGAACGGACTAAAATCAGCGGCGTGCCCGGCTCTTCCCGGCGCAGGCGTTGGATGTCTTCCAGGGTAAATACGGCCCGCCCGGAGAGAGCCCCACCGCTGGCCCCGATCCCCTTCCCGATAAAATTTTCCTGCAGGGAAGCAGAAGGGGAGAACACCTCAAATTTTTCCCTTTTGGTGGAAACCATGTCCCGG
>JAOUFX010000106.1 GCA_029857975.1 Deltaproteobacteria bacterium
CAAACCCTTTTTCCGTGAGTGCACTGGCCATGTATCCTGCATTGATATCCAGCACCTCCCCAGAAATCAATTCATTCCCCACGATGATGAGCTCAACTTTCATACCCCGGCCCCTTTCAGAATCTTCAATCTTTTTCCACTTTCTTTCAAATCCAGCCCATGTTCATGGATCTTTCATCAAAATTTTTTTAGCCGGCTGTACAGATCCATCTATCCAGCATGAAGAGAAGGTGGGGGCGCCATAGATAAATTGCCTGCAATAAAAGATTGACATAAACCCCAGCTACGGCATCATCGAGAACGATCGCCAATCCCCCCTTCATCTGTCGGTCGATCATTCCTATGGGAGGTGGTTTTATTATATCTAAAACGCGGAAAAAAAGAAATCCCCCGACCACGGTGGTAAGAGTGCGAGGCAAAAAGGCCATGGCAATGAGATAACCCGCTACCTCATCGATCACAATTCTGGGACTGTCCCTTTCCTTCCAAATGATTTCTGCCCGCCCGGAAGCCCATAAGGCCAAGGAGAAAGTTGCAGCGGTACTCAATAAGTAAATCGGAGGAGGGAAGAGGGAAAAAAGCATAAAGACTAAGATTCCAACGAGGGTTCCAGCGGTCCCGGGAGCATAAGGGAAATAACCGCTGTAACCTGCGGATGCCAACCAAAGGATAAAGCGTTCCGGCATGGAAGTTTATTGGAAAATCCGTAAGGGAAATTAGAAAATCCGGGATGAAAGTACCCTCTTTACCCGGCATTGTCAATAGCTGATTGGCCCCTTGTCACCTTCACTTGTGGGTTTATTTACAAGTCCATGGAGGCAGGAAGGTGCTTTGCCAATCTTTTTGAATTTACAACTGAATATTGCAAGTGGAGGTGGGCAAGCGGATTGGCCTTATTCACTGATCAAAGGGTTAATTGCCCAGGGCAATGTTTTTAATAAAATTCTTTTAGAACATCCGCGGAAATGTCGATAAATCTTTTTAAGGTGGGTTATAACCAGGCAAACTTAAAGATCTTGACAATTCCTTTGTAATTCTTATATACTTAAGTAATTAAATTGTATAGGAAATTCATTTTTGGGCACGAATGGACACAGATTATCGGGATAAAACTAAAAAGAAAATAATTATTTGCGTTTATCTGCGTCCTATTAAATTTAACGCTTTTTTAGGAGAGGAAGTATGAACATCCGGTTGGGGGAATTGCTGGTGAGTAAAGGATTGATCACCGCCAAACAACTGGAAGATGCATTACAAGAACAAAAAATCTCTGGAAACAAGCTGGGTTCTTCTTTAGTAAAGCTTGGTCTTATAACCGAGAAAAATCTTGTCTCTTTTTTAAGCAGGCATTTCGGAGTACCCGCTATTGACCTGTCCGAAGCCCAGATCGATCCTGAAGTGATCAAGATGATTCCACCCGACGTCGTTTTCAAGTACCAGGTCATTCCCATCAAGAGGATCGGTTCTACCTTGCGGGTGGCTATGAACGACCCCTCCAACATCCTGGCCATCGATGACATTAAATTTCTAACCAGTTGTCACGTAGAAGTTTTTGTTTCCACCGAAAGCGCCATTAAGGCTGCCATTGATAAGTTCTATGATTCCTCTGAATCGCTGGCGGATATCATGGGTTCGATGGATGACGCCGAGAAGATGGAATTATTAGAGGAAAGCGATGAGGTGGACATCCGGGAATTGCAGCAGGCTTCTGAGGATGCTCCTGTGATCAAACTGGTCAATCTTATTCTTAACGAGGCCATCAAACGGAAGGCGAGCGATATTCACCTCGAACCCTACGAAAAAATTTTTCGCGTTCGTTTCCGCACCGATGGGGTGCTCCAAGAATTCATGAAACCGCCAATGAAACTGAAGAATGCGATCATCTCCCGGGCAAAAATCATGGCCAAACTGGACATTGCCGAGCGCCGTCTGCCCCAGGACGGACGCATTAAGATGAAATTCGGCAAAGATAAGGAGATGGATTTTCGCGTTTCCGTCCTGCCGACCCTTTATGGGGAGAAAGTGGTCATGCGCTTACTGGATAAATCAAACTTGCAGCTGGACATGACTAAACTTGGTTTTGAGGAAAAACCCCTTAAAGAATTCAAAGAAGCCATCCACAAACCTTTTGGCATGGTCTTGGTTACTGGACCAACGGGAAGCGGCAAAACTACAACCCTCTATTCTGCTCTCGCCGAGCTCAATCAGATTACCGAAAATATTTCCACCGCCGAAGATCCGGTTGAATTCAACCTCATGGGAATCAACCAGGTTCAGATGCATGAGGAAATCGGTTTGACGTTTGCCAGCTCCCTGCGTTCATTCCTGCGTCAGGATCCGGATATCATTATGGTGGGGGAGGTTCGCGACTTTGAAACCGCAGAAATCTCCATCAAGGCCGCCCTCACGGGTCACCTCGTTTTGAGTACGTTGCATACCAACGACGCCCCCAGCACGGTTAACCGTTTATTGAATATGGGTATTGAGCCCTTTCTTGTCGCCTCATCGGTGAATTTAATCGCCGCTCAACGCCTGGCCCGGATGATTTGCGAATATTGCAAACAACCGATCCAGGTCTCCCCGCAAATGCTTCTCAACCTTGGCGTTCTTCCTGATGAAATTTCAGGATTTGTTTGCTACAAAGGAACCGGGTGCGGCCGTTGCAGCAATACGGGCTATAAAGGACGGATAGCGCTCTACGAAGTTATGCCTATCCGGGATGAAATTCGAGAATTAATTCTTCAAGGGGCATCGGCCATGGAGATTAAAAGAGAAGCCATGCGCTTGGGTATGAAGACCTTACGGCAGACTGCTCTGACCAAACTTCGGGAAGGTACCACTACGGTTGAGGAAGTTTTGAGAAGTACAGTGGAAGATTAAAAGAAAATCCACAAGATTTTTGGAGGGGTCAGATGGACGTTTATGTCTGGGAAGGGCGATCCCGCAAAGGGACGATCGAGCGTGGAGAGATGGAAGCCGCGAACGAAGCGACCGTCAGGACGCAGCTTCGTCGGCAGCAGATTCAGGCCCTTAAAATTCAGGTTAAGCCCAAAGATATTTTAAAAGGAATTACCTTATTTAAAAGGAAAAAAGTCAATGAGAAAGAGATCGTTATCTTCACGCGCCAATTCGCCACGATGATTGACGCCGGCCTGCCTCTGGTGCAATGCCTGGAGATTCTTTCCAGCCAGCAGGGAAATCCTTTTTTCAAAGAAGTCCTCCTCAAAGTCAAAGGGGATGTGGAAGCCGGGTCGACCTTCGCCGATGCCCTACGCAAGCACCCACGGGTTTTCAACGATCTTTTCTGCAACCTGGTGGCTGCCGGGGAAACCGGAGGCATCCTGGACACAATTTTGAACCGTCTCGCTGCTTACATCGAAAAAGCGATGAACTTGAAAAAAAAGGTCAAAGGAGCCATGATTTATCCCGCGGCGGTCCTCGCGATTGCCTTAGTCGTGGCTGGCGCCCTCCTCATTTTTGTGATCCCCGTATTTCAAAAAATGTTTGCCGATATGGGAGGAACTCTTCCGGCCTTTACCCAACTGGTTATTGACTTAAGCGAATTCCTGCGACGTTATTTTCTCCTCGTTGGTGCAATATTTGTTGCTTTTATCTTCGCTTTCAGGCGTTACTACCGGACGGAAAAAGGCCGCGCCACCGTTGACGATTACCTGCTCCGAATCCCGGTTGTGGGGGAACTCATTAAAAAAGTAGCCATTGCCAAGTTCACCCGTACGCTCAGCACAATGCTCTCCAGCGGCGTTCCCATCCTGGAGGCTCTGGAGATCGTAGCTCGCACCTCCGGAAACAAGACCATTGAGAAAGCGATCCTGAAAACCAAAGTGAGTATCGGAGAGGGGAAAACCATCGCTGAACCTTTGGGAACCAGCGGAATATTCCCCCCCATGGTCGTGCAGATGATTTCCGTGGGGGAGTCTACCGGGGCCCTGGATTCAATGTTGAGTAAAATAGCCGATTTTTTCGACGATGAAGTAGATGCAGCCGTAGCTGGTTTAACCTCTTTACTTGAACCTCTCCTCATGGTTGTCCTCGGAGGGACGATCGGGGGATTGGTTGTGGCCATGTACCTCCCCATTTTTCAAATGGCCTCCGTTTTGGGTGGCTAACCTACCTCTGCGGGCAAGGGATTAAAAAAGTATACCCAACGACCGGCGGGCGAGTTCCTATTCGATTATTTACCGAAGGGGCAATTTTTTAGAATGGGTATCACGACTAAAATTGAGGAGCGATACCGGTGCCAATTTATTTAGACCATGCGGCCACATCTTTTCCGAAACCGGCGATCGTCTGCCGCCGCATGAATCAAATGATAACCCGGATCGGCGCTAATCCAGGCCGTTCCGACCATAAATTGGCGAGGAAGGCGAACCAAGTTATCAATGAAACCCGGGAAAAAATCGCCATGCTTTTCGCCATACCCGATGCCCAGCGCGTAATTTTTACGGGCAACGCCACCGAAGCCATAAACTTAGGTCTGAAAGGATTATTATTGCCGGGAGATCATGTCGTCACCTCTTCCGTCGAACATAATTCCGTCATCCGGCCCCTGAAAAGGATGGAAAGGGTAGGGGTTCAATATAGCCAAGTACCATGCTCCCCTCAGGGTAATCTGAACCTTCGTTTGCTGCCAAGGAGTCTGAAGCCTAAAACAAAGCTTATCATCTTGACCCACGCCTCGAATGTCACCGGCGGCATCTTGCCCATTCAAGAGGTAGGGACCTTCGCTCGTTCCAAGGGAATTTTCTTATGGTGGATGCCGCTCAGACGGCCGGACTTCTGCCTATCGACGTTCAAAAGATGAATATAGACCTCTTAGCCGCCCCCGGGCATAAATCCCTTTACGGCCCGCAGGGGACCGGATTCCTTTATATTGCCAACGGGGTCGACCTTAAACCGCTGAAAGAGGGGGGGACTGGAACCGAATCAGATTCAGACGAACAGCCCGAAACCCTTCCCCACGGGTTTGAAAGCGGCACCTTGAACACTCCGGGAATAGCGGGCTTGGGAGCAGGAATATCTTTTGTTTTAGAGCAGGGGATCATAAAAATATGGAAAAAAGAGAGATCTCTAACTCAAAACTTAATCCGGGGTCTTAAAAAGATCAAGGGGGTCCGGATTTTTGGTCCTGGGGAAATGGAAGAGCAGGTTCCCGTGGTCTCTTTCAACGTTGAATCCATGGACCCGGCAGAAGTGGGTTTCCTTCTTGATGACCTCTATGACATTCAAGTTCGTACCGGCCTTCATTGTGCACCCCATGCCCATAGGACCCTGGGAACTTTTCCCGCGGGTACAGTCCGGGTCAGTATGGGGTTTTTCAACACCGCAGAAGAGATTAAAGCTTTGTTGCGGGCGATCAACGAAATTACCAGGATGAAATTATAAACCGCGATGAAGGTTTTAGGAATCGAATCCTCCTGTGACGAAACGGGCGCTGCTGTTGTGCTGGATGCTCAAAAGATTCTCTCCAGCGTTGTGGCTTCCCAGGTGGCCTTACACAGCCGATACGGCGGGGTCGTACCCGAGATCGCCTCCCGTAAGCACGTAGAAGCCGTTCTGCCCGTTATTGAAGAAGCTTTATCCAGGTCGGGGAATCGCCTCCAGGACATTCAGACCATTGCGGTCACTCAGGGGCCCGGCCTTGTGGGTTCATTATTGGTGGGAATTGCCGTTGCCAAATCCCTCGCTTTTGTACTCCAGGTTCCTTGGGTGGGAGTCAACCATATATTAAGCCACATCGCGGCAGCTTTTTTATCCTCTCCATCCTTGAAATTTCCTTTGATCGCTCTGGTCGTCTCTGGCGGGCATACAAGTCTCTTCCGAGTCGAAAGCCATACCCGCATGATCTTAATCGGCCAGACCAAGGATGATGCGGCCGGAGAAGCCTTTGATAAAGTGGCCAAGCTTATGGGATTGGGCTATCCTGGAGGAGAAGTCATCGACCGCCTGGCCAAAGAGGGGAACCGCAGGGCGATTTTGTTTCCGCGAAGCTTGTTGGACCCCCTTTCTCTGGACTTCAGTTTTAGTGGACTCAAGACTGCTGTCCTGCAACATGTAAAGAGTTTAGGAGGAAAACTTTCCCCTGATCAGATTCGAGAAATCGCCGCCTCTTTTCAAGAAGCCGTCGTCGACATCCTGGTCACCAAGGTTATGCGCGCAGCTAAACAGGAGGCAATCAGGGAGGTGGTTGTGGTGGGGGGAGTCGCTTGTAATTCCCGCTTACGGGAGAAATTTACCCAAGACGGAAGTTCCTCCGGCATTACCGTATTTTTTCCCCCGCCGGCCCTTTGTACAGACAATGCAGCCATGGTGGCAGCAGCCGGTTTCCATCACTTAATGGCAGGCCACCACTCCACCCTCCTGCTCAATGCTTACTCGCGATTTGGTAGCCGTTCAGGATAAAGGCCTATGGCAAAAGCAATTTCCTTGGGGCCGAAACCCAGGATAAAAGATCGATGGGAGGAAAGATGGAAGAGAAATTTGCGCCTCCTTTACCTACGACTCCTCCGGTTAAGAGGGCAGCCCCAAGAGGTTGCCGGGGGAGTAGCCATCGGAGTTTTTGTAGGAATGACTCCTACAGTGCCTCTGCACACAGTTTTGGCTGTCCTCATCGCCTTCATCCTTAAGAAAAGCAAGCTGGCGGCTGCCTTGGGCGTTTGGGTCGCAAATCCTTTTTGCCTCCCTTTCATCTATCTCTTAGACTTCAAAGTAGGGCAGGTATTAACGGGAGCTAATGCTCCTTCGTTGGCCGCGACCAATTTTTCCATTCCCCATCTTGTCCAATTGGGGTGGGACATCTCCTATCCCCTTTTATTCGGCGGAACAGTGAATGGATTTCTTTGCGCCATCCCCTCTTACTTCATCACCAAACGCGTAATCCTTCTTTATCAGATAAAACGCCGCCGGCGAAAAGAGAGTTCGTGACGATTCGAAGGCAATTAAAAGAGTTAAAAATTCGTCCCCAGAAAAGGTTCGGGCAACATTTTGTCGTGAATCCCAAAGTCCTGCAGAGGATCATGGAATCCGCTTCGCTGGGACCTGAAGATATCGTAGTGGAAATTGGAGCTGGCCTGGGCAGCCTAACTGTCCCTATGGCTCAACGAGTGAAAAAAGTTTATGCCATAGAGGTGGATCCCCGATTGGCAAAAGAATTGAAGAATCAACTGGCAGCGAATGATCAGGTCGAAATCATTCAGGCGGATGCTTTACAGGTTGATTTTGCCCCTTGGTATGAACTATGGCAGCGGAAGATGAAGGTGGTGGCCAATCTCCCCTACGAAATCTCCAGCCCGATGATCTTCCGGTTATTTCAAAAAAGGGATTATTTTTCCTTTTTCGTCTTGATGCTTCAGCTGGAAGTAGCCAGAAGGGTAGTCGCGCGCCCCGGGACAAAAGATTATGGCCCTCTGAGCCTTTGGTCCCAACTGTATACTCAAACCCGGATCGTTTTTTCCGTTGGCCCCCAAGCGTTCTATCCCCCGCCGCGCGTGGACTCCGCAGTGGTAAGGTTTGAAATTTTGCCTCATCCAAGCGTGGTAGTCGAAGATGAAAAAATCCTGCAGCAGATCATCCGCTCGGCTTTTACCTATCGGAGAAAAACCCTTGTCAATGCTTTGCGGTTGGGAGGATTTTCACACCTTCCCGCGAAAAAAATTCGTGAGGCTTTGCAATCTATTAGGATAGCCCCGGAATCAAGGGGGGAAGCACTCTCCCTGGAGCAATTTTCCCACCTATCCAGGACGCTCGCGGCACTGGTAATGCATTAAGGTGGGCTTCGTGCCAGTATCCTCTCCAATTTTATTTAAAAATTTGGCAAGGGGCGAGAGAGATGACTTTTAGTTCCTTCAAATGGCGGGCTCTGGGCATGAGCAAGAAAAAAATATTGTTTCTTTCTTTGATGGCTCTTGGAGTTTGGGCGATTATTTTTAGGGCCGACCTTCAGCGGTCCTTCTTGAACCTCCTGGTTGTAAGTGAACTTTTAAACTTCGAACAACAGGGATGGTTAAGTAAATGGTCTTC
>JAOUFX010000107.1 GCA_029857975.1 Deltaproteobacteria bacterium
GGGGAAGGCCTTTTGCATCCGTCGAAGGGGGCGGGGTGTTTCTTCCCGCCTTATCTTCGGAGAAATCACCGCCTCATGGTGCCAAGCAAATCGCCCTGGCTTCCGGGCCTTGGCAAAGCCATATGAGAAAACTGGGGGATGGCAAGGGATGGGATCTGACCGCAGATCACTTTTGGATTTCGTTTGCCGTGGCCCGGACAGAGAAGGCGGGATCCATGGAGGATAAAATGGGAATGGAATGGTAAAGGTCGGAGGCTCGAGGTTTAAGGCCAGGGCATAGAGTATTTCCCTACACCCTACCCCCTGCACCCTATACCCCCTTTTTACAGTCCTTCCTTTTGCATCTCTTCGGCGAGTTTCTTCTGTTTTTCGGTAAGACTTTTAGGATATTTGATCAGAATACGCACAAACTCATCCCCCCGGCCCCCTCCTTGGAAATGAGGTAATCCAAATCCTTTCAATCGGATCCGGCTATGGCTCCGGGTTCCGGGTGGGACTTTTATGTGTTTGGAACCGTCAAGGGTGGGAACTTCGATCGTTGCACCCAGGAGAGCTTCGGAAATTTTGATCTCCTTATCCAGGGTAATATCACTTCCTTCTCTCTTGAAAAGAGGGTGATCGGCAATGTTTACTTGGAGATATAAATCCCCAGGAGGTATGCCGCGACCCCCTTCCATTCCTTTTCCCGCCAGGCGCAGCTTTTTCCCGCTCTCGATTCCCGGAGGGATTTTGACCGTTACTTCTTCTACCTTCCCCCCTTTCTGAAATTTCACTTTTTTCTCTCCGCCGGAGGCAACCTCCTGTAAGGTGAGAGTCAACTCGGAATGAACATCCTGTCCTTTCTGGGGGGTAGGGCGCCGGGTCTGGTATTCACCTCCCGAAAACATGTCTTCAAAATCAGCAGCCTGTCTCCCTCTTGGCCCGCTTTGCCCGAAGAGATCCTCAAATCCTCCGTAATGGACTTTGCCTCCCCGCCCGGCTCCTCTGAAGACGCGGCTGAACACATCATTGGTGGAAAAACCCAAGTCTTTGAAAAGATCGCTGATGTCGAACCCCCGAAAAATATCCTCCTGGGAGAAACGCTGGCTGAATCCCGAAGGCCCAAACTGGTCATATTGCTGACGCTTCCCCTTATCGCTCAAGACGGCGTAAGCCTCGTTGATCTCCTTGAAGCGCTCCTCCGCCTGTTTGTTCCCGGGATTGCGATCGGGATGATGCTTCATGGCCAGCTTGCGGTAAGCCTTTTTGATTTCGTCTTCACCGGCGCTTTTTTTGACGCCCAATACCTCGTAATAATCCCTCTTGGCCATTGCCTCACTCGCCTTTGTAAGTCTCTTGAATCAATCGGTTCAGGTAATTTTCCGGATTCTCCATTCCTTCCGGCGGAATGAAAAACTCCTGCTTTCCGGTCTTCTCTTTGATAAGTTTTAACCCGTGCTCATAGTTCTGAAAAGACTGCTTCAAAAAAGCACCGGGTTCAAACCCTTCTTCCCATATTCTTTCCACCAGGCGTTCGATCGCCTCGGCGGTGAAATGGAGCTGCACTTCATTGCGGCTGGAAAAGGTCCGTTCAAAATCCAGGGCCGCCCGATGGATCTCCAATACTTCTTCCACCGCAGAATCTACGTCCGTCCGCCCTTCCACCGTCCGTTTCGTAATCAGGTGAATTCTCCGGTCTGAAAAAGCAATCCCATAGCGGGACGCGAATTCCGCCTCCTTTTTGCGGATGGATTTTTCCAACCCTTTCTCTTCTTCTTCCTGTAATCTGTGGAAGAGGGCTTCTCGCTCCGGGTTTTCGGGATCTTGCAGAAGCTTGTGCAGCTCCCCTACCGGGTTATCCACCATGGCCCGGGTGACAACTAGATAGCGAATAGCCGTCGAAGGAAGAGTATGTTCGAATTTTAAGAGCACTCGTTCCACGGCGCTAACCAAACCGCGGGCGCCGGTCCGTTCTTGGAAAGCATTCTCGGCAATCCGGTGGAGCGCTTCGTCTTCAAACTGCAGATCGATCCCGTAGGCCTTGAAGTCCCGCTTCTTACCGATGATGATCGGGCTTTTAGGATTCCGCAGGATGTTATAAAGGTCCTCGACTTCCAAATGCTCAAAAACCGTTACCACCGGTAACCTGCCGATGAATTCTGATTCAAACCCGTATTGAATCAAATCCTCAGCTTTTATCTGCTGCAAGTTCTCGGCCCTTTCGTCTTTGGATTTGATCTCGGCTCCAAATCCCATACCCTGCCGGTTCAAGCGTTTTTTGATGATTTCCTCCAGACCGTTGAATGCCCCGCTCATGATGAAGAGGATATGCTTGGTGTTGATTTTCTTCTTTTCCCTTTTCCCCGTTTTCTGGAATTCCATAATTGCTTCCATCTGCGCCACGGGGTCATGGGGAACCTTCAGTTCCACTTCGGTCTCTTCCATGGGTTTGAGCAAAGCCCGTTGCACACCGGAACGGGATACATCCGGGCCGATTAGGTTGGGCGAGGCCGCGATTTTGTCCACTTCATCCAGATAGATGATCCCGTACTGGGCCAGTTCAATATCTCCTTTGGCTTCGTAGACCAGATCCCGGACCAGATCTTCCACATCCCCGCCCACATAACCTGTCTCACTAAACTTGGTAGCGTCTCCTTTGACAAAGGGCACTCCGATCTTTCCGGCAATGAGTTTCACCAGGAAAGTCTTACCGACGCCGGTGGGGCCGATCATGATGATGTTATTCTTGATCTCCCCTATACCTTCATGATGCTTATTTTTATTCTTGGACTCAAACGTTTTGATCCGGTTGAAGTGGGTGCAGACCTTCGTCGCCAAAACCTCTTTGGCTTCATCTTGCTTGACCAAATGTTCATCCAAATAAGATTTTAATTCTTCAGGTTTCATGTCGAAGTGAATGACCAGGGGTTCAGAACGTTTCTCTTTTTCCACCTCGTCCACCTTCTCCCCGGCTGCCTCGGCGAGGGGACCCAGCCCGGCAAACTGAACCCTCCGGCCGTATTTTTTCGCCAGATAATCGCTTAAATCTTTTTGGATCTCTTTGATGTCCAAATCTTTGTTGTCAAAATTCTTCTCCATAATTCTTCCAACCCTCCAAAATACTTTTCCTTCTAATATTATAATACGGATTGCCCAATCACGCCAGTTTTTAACTTACTCTTTCGGGTTTATCCCTCCCTTTCCCCCTTTTTACTTGATTTTCAAAGGCTTTCTTGTTTAAATGGGTTTGGGCCTTTCTTTCTTTTTAATGCTTTTGATGCCTGGTGATCTGCGTCCTGAAAAAATGCATGAACTTTCCGTAACCCAAAGTATCCTGGAAATTGCCCTCGATTTCGCCCTCCGCAATCAGGCCCAAAAGATCAGTGAGATCCATCTGCAAATCGGAGAGATCAGCGACTTTGATGACGAATGGATCCAGCGCTACTTCGACTTCGTGAGTAAAGGGACAATCGCCGAGGGAGCTAAGCTGCGGATATCCCGAACCCCTGCCCGGCTGCAATGCAACCCGTGTTCCTTCATCTTTCCCCTGGATAAATCCACCTGGAATACCCAATGCCCATCCTGTAACAGCAAGGACTGCGAACTCATATCTGGCCGGGAATTCCGGGTGGAGGCCCTGGAAGTAATTTAAAATGGAGATGTTTTTTCTCCCATTCCCCGATCGGACAGAGTAGGGCCCGGAAACCATGAACCAGAAACATTACAGTATCAACCCTAAGGGAGGATGGGATGCCCCTTTCATCAGAAGAAAGAGAACAATTAGCAAATGCGAAGTTTCTACTCGAAAATCCTAGTCTCGCCGCAAAGATCACAGACGCTATCGGAACTCCAATCGAAAAAGGATTTGGGCGGTTACCGGCGGGATGGCGGACGTCCATTCAAAAAGCTACCAGCAAAGCACTCATGAGTGCTCTAAACGTTGCCGTTGGAACTATGGATAATAAAAAAAGTAACCAATCTTCCCCAAAGCTTCATAAAGGCCTCGTTGCATTGTCTGGCGCAGTAGGGGGTGCTTTTGGTTTGCCTGCTTTAGCTATCGAGCTTCCGGTCTCAGCTACCATTATGCTCAGGTCTATAGCGGATATTGCTCGATCACACGGCGAAGAAATATCTAAGATTGAGGCCAGAATGGCGTGCCTCCAGGTCTTCGCTCTTGGGGGTTCGTCTGCTTCTGACAATTCTGCAGAAATTGGTTACTACAGCGTTCGGGCTCTTCTTGCTCGCTCCATATCGGAAGCAGCACAATACATTGTCGAGAAAGGGATTGCGGAAGAAGGCGCCCCTGCAATCGTTCGACTCATAACAAAGATCGCCGCACGATTCAGCATACCGGTTTCTGAAAAAGCGGCTGCCCAATCCGTTCCAGTCATCGGGGCTTTTGGAGGTGCGCTTATAAACACCATGTTCATTGATCATTTTCAAGATATCAGTGAAGGCCACTTTACTGTACGCCAACTTGAAAGGAAATACGGCTTGGAAGTTGTTAAGAAGGCTTACGAACAGTTGCCATGAAACTATTCATCACGCCTGAGCGAGTAGGCCCAATGGGAGGCAATAAGGAGGCGGAAAAGAGTTGGAGGAGTTGACACAGTGACTCCCGCAGGCTGTCTATTGGATATGTCTCGACAACACGTCTTCTGCAAGTTGCACTTGCCAAGCATCTAATGTAATGCTATATTTAGTGCTAAATAATATGTTTTAGGAGGTACGTTATGTCGCATATGAACCCTTCGGAAGATATCCGCTCTGTTACCGATCTGAAGCGTAACACCCGTGATATTCTTGACCATCTCCATGCGACGGGGCGACCGGTCATTTTAACGGTCAACGGCAGGGCCGATTCCGTACTGCTGGATGTGCGCGTCTATGAAAAATACCTGCAGGCAGGGAATTTGGCAAAACTCCTCGCCCCGGCTGAACGAGAGGTAGAAGACCGCCGGACCCGTCCTGCCCGCGACTTTATGAAAGAGTTCAAGCGTGCCAAGAAAATTCAGCGTTGACATAACCGAGGCCGCCGAGGCCGATGTGGCCGAAATCTGGCAGTACATCGCTCAGGACAAACCCGATGCGGCAACCGCCTTTGTCCTGCACCTGGAAGAGCAGATCCGCACACTGGAACACTTTCCCGAACGCAGTCCGCTCGTGCCGGAAAACCAACTACTCGGCACAGCCTATCGCCATCTGCTGCACGGTAATTATCGGACCATCTTCAAGATCGTCGGCTCCAGGGTGATCATCTTGCGGATTTTGCACGGGGCGCGGCTGCTGGATACGGGGATGCTGGAGGAGTTGGAGAAACCATGAAGTCGCCCAGCCACTGGACACCATAGGGGAGGGGAAAAATGATCAGGGCAGCCACGGCGAAAGCCTGGAAGGTGACTCCTGAAAAAGTGGAAGCGGCCGTTCGAAAAATCATCGAAGTCGCCAGACCGGCAAAGCTTATTCTCTTTGGATCGTATGTCAAAAACAAAACAGATATCAATAGCGATGTTGATTTTCTTATCGTTACCGGGGATGAAGTCGAAAACACCCGGAAAGAAAGCGTGCGAATAAGGCGGGCTTTGCGCGGCATAGGCATGCCTATGGATATCCTCGTTGTACCGGAGCGGAAGTGGTTGGAACTCAAGGATAAACCCGGATTGATTTATAGGGAAGCATTGAAGAACGGGAAGGTGATTTATGAATCCCCAGAATAGCAAACGAATTCCCGGGTCTCCCCGAGAATGGTTGAGCCATGCGGAAAGCGATCTCAGACTTGCGAAGCTGGCTGCCAATGACCCGTATATTATTGGGGGCCAAGTCTGCTTTCATGCCCAACAGGCGGCAGAGAAATCGATTAAGGCCGCCCTGTTGTTCTGGGGAATTGAATTCCCGCTAACCCATGATATCGAAGAACTCTTAAAACTCGCAGAAGATCAAGGAGTTATTATCCCGGAGGAAGTCCAGGAAGCAGACCATCTTACCCCTTATGCTGTGGAAACTCGTTATCCCGGTTATTTGCAGGAGATTACGGGTGATGATGTGAGTAATGCCCTGCGAATAGCTGAACAAACCGTTTCCTGGGCAAAGGGTTTTTTAGCCGAAGAGAAATAAAAAGATTCGTAAGCACACATGCGCTTCGCCCCTACAAGGCAAGGGAGAAGGAAGTTTTTAAAAGGGCATTTGGGAAGCGGAAATGGCCATCCTATAAATAGCGACATAAAAAAATGCGAATGAATCGTCATTCCCGCGAAAGCGGGAATCCAGAAAACAGCCTGGATTCCGGGTCAAGCCCGGAATGACAGACCATAGATTGTAGATATGCGCAAAAATTTAGGGCGCTTTGTATAAATCGGTGAGGACCCAATAGATGGTTTTATCCTGTGAGGAATATCGTGACCAGCAGCAATTGCTTGCTCTCAAGAAACGTCTATCTGAGAATAGGTTGGACCCGGAGGAACGAGAGGAGATCGAAAGGCTGGTTCAGGATCTGGAAATAAAATTAAAAATGTGAAGTGCGGGAAAGAGGGGCGGCCAGTCAAAAAGGAGGGGAGGTTAACCCCCCTTGAATTGCCCTTCCCTATGTAGGATACTGGAACCGGGTCAGGAGTGAAAAACGTGCACGTACTCAACAGCCAACAGGAAGAACTGCTCAAATCGGAGCGCAGGCTCCTAAACGATCTGCGGATCGCCCTGGTGCAGTTCGGCACCACGGACGAAGACCGGGAGGCGCTGGGTCAATCCATCCAGCAGCTGGATGAACTCTTCTTGTTGGTGGTCGTCGGCGAGTTCAACTCCGGCAAAAGCGCCCTGATCAATGCCCTCCTGGGGCAGAGCCTGCTGAAGGAGGGGGTCACGCCCACTACGACCCAGATCAATATCTTGCGTTACGGGCCAAGCCAAGATCGTACGATCCTGGACGAAAACCAGTCGGTTTACACTTTTCCGGTTGAATTCCTGACGGACATCAGCATGGTAGATACCCCCGGGACCAACGCCATCATCCGCCATCACGAAGTGATCACTTCGCAATTCGTGCCGCGCTCCGACCTGGTGCTATTCGTCACCTCCGCCGATCGGCCCTTTACGGAAAGCGAGCGGGTTTTTCTGGAAAGAATCCGCGACTGGGGCAAGAAGGTCGTCATTCTGATCAACAAAATCGACATCCTGCAAAATAAGGCGGAGCGGGACCAGGTGAAAACCTTTGTGAGGGAAAACGCGCCCAGCCTGCTGGGGACCACGCCGGAGATTTTTCCCGTGAGCGCCCGCGCCGCTCTGCAGGCCAAGCAGGGGGAACGGGCCCGGTGGAAAGAGAGCGGCTTTGAACCCCTGGAACGGTACATCCACGACACGCTGGACGAGCGGGGCCGGGTGCGCCTCAAATTTCTCAACCCCCTGGGGGTCGGAAGGCACCTGGCGGGGACCTATCTGGAGGTGATCCATTCCCGGTTGAAAATGCTCCAGACCGATTGGGAGATGATCGCGGACGTGGAGACCCAGCTGGCGACTTTCAAAGGGGACATGGAGCACGACTTCAAGTTTCGCATGGCCGACATCGAAAACACCCTCCTGGAAATGGAACGGCGCGGCCAGGAATTTTTCGATGATACCTTCCGCCTGGCGAGGGTGTTTGACCTCTTGAGCAAGAGCCGCGTCCAGCAGGAGTTTGAGCGCAAGGTCGTCGGCGATGTCCCGCAGCGGATCGAGCGCCAGGTCAGCGAACTCATCGACTGGCTGGTCGAAGCCGATCTCCGCCAATGGCAGACCGTGATGGAACACCTAGCCGACCGGCGGCGCCAATACCAGGACCGGATCGTGGGCGATGGGGGGGCGGGCACCTACCGCTATGATCGGGACCGGCTGGTCGAGGCGTTAGCCCGGGAGGCCCGCCGGATCGTCGACACGTATGATAAAAACCGCGAAGCCAGCGTGATTGCCGAAGGGGCCCGGACGACCGTCGCCGCCTCCGCTGCCGTGGAAGCCGGCGCCCTGGGTCTGGGGGCGGTGGTGACCGCGCTGGCCACAACCGTTGCCGCGGATGTGACGGGTGTGCTGA
>JAOUFX010000108.1 GCA_029857975.1 Deltaproteobacteria bacterium
GGGGTCATGGCTTACCCAACCGATACGGTTTATGGATTGGGTTGTTCCCTGTACAACAAAAAAGGCATCGAGCGCATCTACCAGATCAAGCGGAGCGAAAAGAATCGACCTTTTAGCTTCATTTGCGCCGACCTGAAGTCTATCAGCCTATATGCCAAGGTTTCCAACTACGCCTACAAGACGATGAGACGCCTCTTGCCCGGTCCCTATACTTTCGTCCTCGAAGGAACCAAGCTGGTTCCCAAGATTATGCTCACCCGGCGGATGACCGCTGGCATCCGAGTTCCCAACAACTCTATATGCCTGGCGATCGTCAAGGAGCTCGGGCATCCGGTCATCAGCACCAGCGCCATGCTGGCTGCGGGAGAGGTTTTTTATGATCCGGCGGAGATCGAAAAAAAACTGGGGCATGGGCTTGATTTGGTCATCGACGGCGGGGTTTTGGTATCTGAACCTTCCAGCGTTATCGATTTGACGGAGGACATGCCCAGGATCTTGCGCGCTGGAAAGGGAGATGTAAGTTCCTTTCTCTAAGCCTTGGGTATCAATTTCGCGTTTTAAAAAGACACGTTAAATTTCATTGAAAAGCGGCTTCAATAAAATTGATGATCTCGTAAAAAGTCAAAATTGCGATGGCAAACTAAAAAGCTCCATATGCAAGGCGCGCAAAACCTGAGGAGAGAGGCGTACTTACAAGGTACGCCGCAACGACAAAGGTGAAGCGCAATCCCGCTCCGAGCGGGACAGATGGACTTTTTACGAAGCCATCAAAATTGGTTTGCGCCAACGGCTGATCGCTGCCTGCTATTTCAACCCCATTCTGAAATTTCCCTCTTTGATCGCCCTCAGGATCGAATCCCGATCACGCCGGCTCTGGACTTCAATCCAGGCCAGACCGCATTGGTCCGGAGTGTGAGCATCATCGGAAGCGATTTTGGGAAAAGGTATTTCCGGGGTATCATAGATCTTGGTATACGTCCCTTTATCCGTCACTTCGACACAATGGATAGGCATATCCTTAGCAATCACCCCGATCTGCCGGTTGACTTCGGCGACGGAAAGCCGGTATTGCTGCGGGTGGTTGAAGATAAACAGGGTTTCTTTTTCCCCCAGGATCTTTCCGATGTGTTGGTAGCGCAGCGGAGGATATTCTAACTCGATTCCCTTGAAGACGATTAAGTTCCCGTTGCTGGCGGGTATACTTTCCCAATAGTGGGGACGAATGAGATAATCGTGGTCCGTAATGCCGATAAAGTCATACCCTAAGTCGTGATAGATGGCCAGCATTTCCGCCGGGGTTTGGGATCCATCTGAAAAAGTGGTATGGATATGAAGGTTGCCCTTTAGGGGGGACATGGGAAGAATTTACGAAAAGGGAGGAAATTAGTCAATCATTAAATGAAAGTGTAGGGTGTTGGGTGTAGGGTTTAAGGGGCAAGGTGGTGTAGTAAGGTGCAAATTGTAGGGGGACCGGCCGGTCGCCCCTACAATTGTTTCAGGCGGCTAATTTGAGCGGTCGCTCGGAATCTTTGCTCAGGTCTTTACAGGAATTGGACGGGCAGCGCTGCTTCAGGTGGCTTTCGTATTCGCCGCGGAAGTAACGCAAGCTGGTAAGGACGGGAACTACCGCCGTTCTCCCGAATTGGCAGCGGGCCTGGGATTGAATTCGATTGGCGATGATCTCCAGGGTCTCCAGATCCCCAGTTTCCCCCCATCCTTTGATTAAGCGGTTGAAGATCGCCAGGAGGTTCTTGAAGGCTTTGCCGCAAGGGTGGCAGCGATCACACGATTCGGAGACTAACTGATTCAAGGAGTAGCGAACCATTTCCACGATACAAACTTTTTCGTCCATCAAGACCACATACCCTGAGCCGATTTTCCAACCAATGTTGGCCAGAGAATCAAAATCAATGGGGGTGTTTTGAAATCTTGCCGGAAAGATCCCCCCGCTGGGACCACTCATCTGGAAGGCTTTGAGCTCTCCCTGTAAACCACTGGTTTCTCCATCCGCCATCTTTAAAAGTTCAGCAAGGGTTGAGCCCATAGGGGCTTCGACCAGACAGGGATGACGGGTCTTGCCGGTCAAGGCGAAAATTTTTGTGCCCGTGGCGTTTTTCGTCCCGAGAGAAGCAAACGAGTCTGCTCCTTTGTTTAGAATGAGAGGAATGTTCATGTAGGTTTCGACATTGTTCACATAGAAAGGCTTGGGCCAAACCTCGACGTTCTTGAAGTTTTCATGTTTTGCCGCTTCTTCGAAATCGAAAAGGGAGCGGGCACACTCTCCGCAAATAAAAGGATTATGTTCCTTGGGAAGTTGATCTTCGCTTATGGTCTCACGGATCTCGATGTCAAAGTTAAAGGGCATGGCCAGGATGTTGCGGCCGAGGTAGCGGCGGGCTTGAGCCGCATGAATTGCCCGACTCATCCGTCGGAAGGCAAGCGGCTTATAAGCTGAGGGGATATAAATAATCCCTTTGCCGACGCCGCCCAGGGCGTAAGCGGTAATAGCCATCCCTTCAATGAGCGCAAAAGGGTTTCCTTCCAGCAAGGTCCTTTCCATCCAGGCTTCGGAGAACCCGCCCATGCGGGTGGAGACCACGTAGTGGGGGAGATGCTGGACGCGCCGATAAGCTTCCCAGTTTTGCCCCATGAAACGACCCTCGGCACTGCGGTCCCGTAATTCAGCCCTTTTTATTTGTTCCACTATCTTTTCGGGGGTCATGGCCGTAACCGCCATTTCCAGGGCGTTGAACCCGCCATTCTGGACATAGGCTTCGATGTCCTCCGGGTTGACCGTCCCGCAGTTCTTCATTACCTCTCGGCGCTGCCGGGAGAGGAATTCCTGATATTGATTCGCTTCCATTAAACGCATTGCCGGACCCTCATGGAGGTAACAATCCGCTGCGTATCCTCCGATTTTTTCTATCTTGGCCATCGCATCCTCCTTATTCTTGCCGGAGGCCAGGGGACCGGCTTTCCGGCTGAAAACGTAATCTTTGTTACGCTGCTTTCTTTTCTTCCGCGGCCTCTTCGGAAGCTGCCTCGGCAACTTTTTCGGCTTCTTGATAACGGGCAATCGTTTGCAGGGCTGAACCGGGGGTTAGATGCCCGAAAGTTTCCTCATCGATGGTCATCACCGGCGCAATGCCACAGGCACCCAGGCAGGCCACCTCCTCCAGGCTGAAGAGGGAATCATCCGTTGTTTCTTTCCCCGGCTGGATGCGGAGTTGGCCTTTTATGGAATCGATAATGGACGGAGCCCCGCTGAAATGGCAGGCCGTTCCCCGACAGGCCCGGACCGTATGCTTGCCGCGGGGAGAGAGATGGAAGCGGTTGTAAAAAGTAAGAACTCCGAATATTTCGCTCGCAGTTACCCCCAGAAACTGAGCCACAGGTTCGAGGGTCGACTTGGGAACGTATCCAAAGACACCCTGAATTTTTTGTAACACGATGAGTAGATCTCCTCTTTTGCCTTCGTGCTCTTTACAAATTTCTTGGACCCTGGTGAAGTCAAGGTCTGCTGACGGTCGCAGCTCGATCACTTTGGCCATTTTCTTATTCCTCCTCTGTTCCTGTTGATTAAGCATTTTAATAGCATCCCCAACGGCGGTGCGAATTTCTACCGCATCGATGGGTTTCATGGCTAAAAAAAAGATTCCTTCATGGCGAACCCGTTTGGACATTTCCAGGGATGAATCTTCAGCAAGGGCAATGATAGGCAAGCGGGAATTCGTCTTTTTAAGAAGAGCAATTAAATCATAACCGGGAATCCCTTCCAGGGTACTGTCTAAAAGAAGAACATCCACCTCTCCATTCTTAACCTTCCTGAATAAGTCACTGACCACCCTGGCCCGGGAAAGGGCCCAGCCGGGGTCGGATAACTGGTGGTAAAGATATTCTCCGAGCGGTTCATCCTCACTCGCGATTAAGATTGTTTTTTCTTCCATCCCTTTCTCCTCCGGCGGAGAAATTAAAAAAATCGAAAAACCTTGTTGCTTGACCTCTTGTTAATCAATTTGCATGCCAATTGGG
Source organism: Deltaproteobacteria bacterium (assembly GCA_029857975.1). The sequence continues at coordinate 4,033 of JAOUFX010000108.1, forward strand.
AAGATTTGGCAAATTAATCTTTAACGATTTGTTTTTATTTATTAATTGTTAATAGTCGGATAAAATGGTAAGAATTAAAAAATGGAGATTATGCACAAAAAAAATATGCATAAAAATAAATTAGTTAATGATTTTAATAATTTAAAAAATAATGCAGTGTATTTTATTTTTATGCAGGGAGGATAGGATCAGCTTTCGCGGTCTTCGCTGCGGATGTTATGTTTACGCATGAGAGCTTGGAAGTTTTGGCGGAGCATTCCCACATCTTTGGCGGAACGAGTTATATTCCATTCATTTCGGGTAAGGGCCCCCAGCACGAAAAGTTTTTCAGCTTCTTCGACTGCCTTATCCCTCAGGTGCTTTTTTAGATCCCTAAGTTCATCACTGGTCTTGGGAACGCTGAAGGAAAATTCCTCGTGGCTTTCTGGCAAGGGAAAGGGGAAATGCCGGGGCTGAATTTCTTCTTCATCGGTCATGATAACAACCCGTTCTATAACATTTTCGAGCTCGCGAACATTTCCCGGCCAAGAATAACTCATAAGCATTTTCATGGCAGGGGGAGAAATTCTTTGGGGGCTTTTGTCCATTTCCCTACAGTATTTGGTGAGAAAATGGTGGGCCAGGAGGGGGATGTCTTCCTGCCGTTCCCGCAAAGGGGGCAGGTGAATGGGGACGATGTTCAAGCGGTAAAAAAGGTCTTCGCGGAAAGTCCCTTCTTTAATTTTTTCCCCTAAATCCTTGTTGGTGGCGGCAATCAGCCGGATGTCCACTTTTTTCAATTTGGTTCCGCCGACGGGTGTAAATTCCCTCTCCTGGATGACGCGCAGCAACTTGCTTTGCATGGCTAAGCTGATGTTGCCGATCTCGTCCAAAAAGAGAGAGCCGCCATCGGCGACTTCGAAAAGGCCGGGTTTGGTAACGATGGCCCCGGTAAATGAGCCCTTGACGTGGCCAAAGAGTTCACTTTCCAGAAGGTTTTCCGAAAGCACGGCACAATCGACCGGGATAAATTGGCGCTCCTTCCTTAGGCTGTTGTAATGGACAGCTCGGGCGATGAGTTCTTTCCCCGTTCCGCTCTCGCCGGTAATGAGCACCGTGCTGTTCGTGGGAGCAACTTTGGCGACCAGGCGGTAAAGGTCCTGCATCTTCCGGCTGTTGCCCACGATATTTTCAAAGCGGTACTTGGATTGGAGTTCGCCCCGCAGGTAAAGATTTTCCAGCATCATATTCCGGTTATCCAAAGCCTTTTTGACGACCATTGCTACCTGGTCAGGAGTGAAGGGTTTCGGTAGGTAGTCGTAAGCTCCGGCTTTCATGGCTTCTACGGCCGATTCCACAGTAGAAAAACCCGTGATCATGATCGCGGGCATATGGGGATGGTCACGTTTGATGGCCTGGAGGAGTTCCAGGCCATCCATGCCCGGCATCATTAAATCGACGATGGCCAGGTCACAAGGCTCTGCGGCAAGCAGCTGCAGGCCCTCTTGGCCACTGAGGCGGGTATGGACCTCGTACCCTTCCTCGGCCAGGATCCGCTGGCAACTGAGGCAGACGATCTCTTCGTCATCTACAACCAGAATTTTTGCTGTGGCCATACCTTGCGCAACTCGCAACCGGTAGTTATACCGGAGGCACTTCCTCCGAAACCTGCAGAGGTAACTTAATCGTAAAGGTCGTCCCTTTACCCTCATCGCTATGGACCTCAATCTGGCCCCGATGGCGGTCGATGATTCCATAGCTCACCGCCAAGCCGAGTCCCGTTCCTTTTTTGTCGGCTTTGGTGGTGAAAAAAGGATCAAAAATCCTATCGAGATTCTTCTCGGGGATGCCGCATCCCGTGTCCGCAAATTTAATCTGAACGAAAGAGTCCCCAGGAGCAAGGGTGGTCGCAATGTTCAATGAGCCTCCGGCCGGCATGGCATCAGCTGCATTTAAAAGGATGTTCATAAAGACCTGCTGAATTTGGTTGGCATCCAGAAGGATCATGGGGATTTGTTCGTTCAAATTTTTCATAATACGGATGTTTTGAAAGACCGATTGCCGTTCGACCAGAGAAAGAATATGAAGAATAAGTTCATTGATGTTACAGGGTCTTTTCTGCGGCTTGCTCTCCCGGGCAAAATCCAAAAGGCCCCGAACAATGATGGAGACGCGGGTAGTTTCCCGGACGATGAGTTCTAATTCTTTCTGGAGTTCAGGGTTGTCTTTCAGTTTCCGCATCAGCAGGTGGGAAAAAGTGAGGATACCCGTAAGAGGACTATTGATCTCGTGGGCTACGCCGGAAGCCAGTCGTCCGAGGGAAGCCAGTTTCTCCGATTGCATGAGTTGGGCCTGAATCTTTTTCAACTGCTGGCTGCGGCGTTCCACTTTTTCTTCCAGAGTTTTCCCGTAATCCTCCAACTCCTGACGGGCCTGCTTGAGGCGAACGAGCATGTGATTGAAGGATTCGGCCAGTTGTCCTATTTCATCCCGGGAAGAAATGGGGAGTTGGAGAGACAAATTACCTTCAGCAATTTTGCGGGTCGCCCAGACCATTTCTCGCATGGGTCGGATAATCCCGGTGGTAATAAAAAAGGAGAGCAGCAGAACAAGCAGTACGCCCAGGACGCCAATCCCAAAAAAGCTGTAAACCACCTTATTGCGGAGGTCGATATACGGAGCTTCCAGCATGCCTACATAAAGGATGCCCACGATCTTGCCCGCGATATCCCGGATCGGTTCATAAGCCGTGATGTACCAGTCCTTGACTACAAAGGCCCGGTCCACCCAGAGCTGTCCTTGTTGGACCACGGCATCATAAACCTCTCCGGAGACTCTTGTGCCGACGGCCCGTTGGCCCTTCTCGTTGCGCACGTTGGTAGAAATCCGCAAGCCTCCTTGGAAAATCGTGGCCGTGCCCATTTCTTTCCCCTGATAGCGTCCTTCACCGTAAAGAAGATCCCGCACCTTGTCCACGATCTGATAGTTGCGGTTGAGAAGGGTTCCCCCGTAAAGAACCCCCAGGATATGCCCGGAATCATTCAGTACCGGTACGGCGGCCTTGAGCATCATCCCGGAGGTTTCCCGGTCCTCGGGGATTAAAGGGGCTTTGGGAGTGGCCACGAAAAGGATAAAAGCCCGTTCCGCCAGATCACTTCCCTCCCGTTGTAACTCCTCCTGAGTGAGGATGACGGTGGAGGCAACTGCCTTTTTTTGTAAGGCCTTCTGCACCATCGGATCGGACGATTGGTCGTCGCCCAGGTGGAAAGGATGATGGGTTCTTGAAATGACCCTTCCTTGGGTGTCCGTTAGGGTGAGTACATCAAGACCGAATTCTTTGCGGCGTTTGACTAAGAATTCCTCCAGTTTTTTTATTCGTCCGGATTCCAGATAATCAGGGATGGTGCGTCCGGAAGCGGTGAGCTGCACGACATCCCGGATGCGGTTGAGGGATTGGTTATAGACCAACCAGGCGGTGCTGAGATCATATTTGACCTTGTTATGGGCCTGAAGGATAATGGTATCAGCGACGAGTTTCGTGCCGATTAAAGAGGAAAGGAGGCCGCCGGCAATGACCACGAAAAGAAAGCTGGAGACAAGCTTGGTGCGCAAAGAAAGACGATTGAGAAAAGGGATTTTGGTAAAAAACCAAAGAAGATTCATTTTTTTCTATTGGATAACAATCATTGGAATTTGCGGTCAATTATAAACGGCATGAGAAGATAAGTCAACGAAACAAGGGGCCTTGGATCCTGATTATTGTAACCTAAGGGGGAGGGGCGTTCCCGTCTCCAAAGCGAGAAAAAAATTGACTTTTTTCAAAATGGTGGTAATTAATTGAGAAAGAGGCCGGAAAGGAGAGCCATCCTGAGAATGAAAGCGGAAGTGAAACTCTTTGCTAATTTTGGAGAATACCTGCCGCCGGGAAGTGATAAGTATGCCTGTAGGCTGGACCTTGATGAGGGGACGACCATCAACCAGGTCTTGGGAAGATTAAAAATCCCA
>JAOUFX010000109.1 GCA_029857975.1 Deltaproteobacteria bacterium
TACCGATATTCTATCTTCGGTTTGTAAGGGGGCTTGGATCCTTTTTTAGGCATTTTGACCTCCTGCGGCTTTCCGCCATCGATAAGTTTTTGTCCGAGGAATATAGATTATTTAGCATTTTGATGACGATTTGCAAGAGGAATCTTCACCCTTGAGCCAAGATTGTCAACCTGCAGATTTCGGGATGAAAGTGTTGAAATACTCTCTCTTTGTCTGGCTCCCATCTGATTCCTATCCCAAGCTTGCCGCCTAACAGACGGAAGATTTCATCCGAGAATCCTCGCATTCTCCCGCCCGTCCATGAATCTATTTGCCTACTTGCCTTGGATTCACAGTAATCACTTCTCCCAGTATTCTTTGAAAAAGCCCATCATCTCGGAAGGAAAAAACATGGAGGAAATGACGCTGTGAAGAGCAAGATAATTCCCGCCTTTTGTTTGGGCAGAATCTCAGAAGGTTGATGAAGAATCCGTTGGAAAACAAAATGTTAGATTGGTCGAGTTCAGTGCCTATTAAGACCAGGCATGAAAGGAATAGTAAACGCCTATGACCAATCCTTGGCAACTGAATTCACCTACAAATGCGCACTTTTGGGATGCTACTAGAACTCACGATTACTATAAGAAAGAAACGATGGGGTCCCCTGCATCCTGGAAGCCGATAGAAGTTCGAAGGAATACCGGAAGAACTGGGCCCGGCTGATCCAGAAGATCTACGAGGTCGATCCCCTGACCTGTCCGAAGTGTCGAGGAATCATGCAGATCATCAGCTTCATCGAAAACCGGGAGGTCATCCAGGCCATCCTGAAACACCTGGGGCTGTGGCTCGTCAAACCAAGACCCACTCCCAAGGCCCATGCCCCACCTGCCGGATACATCAGAGATCCTTTCTCTCAACTCCCTATGAACGACGATCACCTTTATCGTGACCCCGACTATCCCTGGGATGCTTACCTTCAGTCGTAAAGATCAGGAATACGGGGCGGAAGGAACCGGTGTGCCCCGGTGAGCCTCCAAAACGCCTGCCGGACCTCGGCAAATCGTTGAAAACACCCCCTCGCCCCCTCTACCCCAAAAATCTTCCTAATCCCCGCTGAAAAGCCCCAAACAAACCCAAGATCTTGTGCTAAAATTTCCTTGACCCACAATTGCCTTTTTTGTATATTTGATCCACCCCAAAGCGAGTTCTTATCAATCAATGAATACCTTGACGGACAACGCATTAACGAGCACCTTCTGGTGGCGGCCCCGGAAAACCTTTCCCAGGCTAGGGGCTTTTTAAAGCAGCAAACCTAGCTTCAGGGCTGATAATCCACGTTTAAAGATGGATCTTAAAGCAAGAAAAATACCCGGGCCGATATATTTAAGATATGTATTGCTCAATATTCCGGAATTGGCGGCGGTTGTTCTGATTTTAATTATCATTGAGCACTGGACTGTGCTGCCGGTCTGGCTTTTCTGGAGCATTATCGGGTTCTGGATTGTAAAAGATGTCCTACTGTTTCCCCTTTTGTGGCGGGCCTATGATTGGAATCGGTCCAAACAATCAGGGGCATTGATCGGCGCGCAAGGTATTGCCAAAGAACGACTGGCGCCGTCCGGTTATGTCTGGATACACGGAGAGCTCTGGCGGGCTGAAAGAATCGGAGAAGGACCGCCGGTTGAAGCCGGGCAGACCGTGCGTGTGGAAAAAATGGAAGGACTTACCGTGTTTGTCGTACCGGGTAACACAGAAGGTGGAAGGAGTTTCGCAAGGGTCTGAATAATGAAGACCAGCAGGCATTTGGTCGCCTTTTCGACCGGGCCAAAATGCATACCAGTGCCGGAGTTTATATGTCGCATCCCTGGCCATTGGAAACAATTCTCCTCTCCATCTGCCTGGAACACGAAAAAATGCTCGGCGATATTATGAGTAAGATTAAGGGAAAAGAAGGGGAAAAAGATTAACCAAATACCATATTCAGCATGCCAGCGACCATATGTCAAACGCGATAGCTGCATGGGTCAAGAGTAGACTTGACCCCTTTAAGAGTAGACTTGACCCCTTTACTTTACCCCTTTAGACCCCTTTACAAAAAACATTAATGCGTATGGGGGGGCAAATTGTCGTGGGCATGTTCAGGGGAACGATGGTATTTCTCGCCAGATGAATTTACCGGATCAACATGGATGATGGCATCGGAAAGATAACGTAGATGATGCAAAAGCTGATGGCGCACATCTTGGGCGATCTGGTGCCCACTCTCAACGGAAAGTTCCGGATCAACGGCGATATTCACCTCTGCATGAAGCCGATGCCCTAACCATCTTACCCTTACTTCAGAGGCATCTTGTACTCCAGGGATATGATTTATCGCGTGTTTAATCTCATCCAATACCTCAGGGTCTATTCCATCCAGCAGGCGGGTGAACACTGTCTTGCCGGAATCCCATACGATGCGGACGATGGCAGCAGTGATAAGAAGGCCCACAATGGGATCTGCCAAAGGGAATCCTAACCACACGCCTATCGCACCGAAGAGGACGGCCAGGCTGGTCATTCCATCCACACGGGCATGATAACCATCCGCAATGAGCGCAGCGCTACCAATCTCTTTGCCCACTCTGATGCGGAATATCGCTATAGCTTCATTGCCTAGGAAACCAATTACTGAAGCCATAATCACTGCCCAAAGGCGCTCTACGGTTTGTGGGTGCAAGAGACGATTTAAGGATTCATAGCCAGCAAGGAGGGCGCTCATTAAAATGGTAAGTACGATTGCGACACCCGCCAAGTCTTCCACCCGACCATAGCCATAGGTAAACCGATTACTAGGTTTCCTCCGGGCAAGCCTAAAGGCAATCCAAAGCGGTATAGCGGTAGCAGCGTCCCCGATATTATGGACCGTATCGGCGAGGAGGGCCACGCTACCGGTGAAGTAGACGATAATAACCTGAAACAGGGCTGTTGCGAGCAGACCAAGGAATGACCATTTGATAGCCCAAATTCCCCGTTGAGTGGTAAATAAAACCGGGTCAATGACCCCATGCGAATGGCCAAGTTTGTCATGCGGTCGGCTGTGGCTGCGCGTTTCTTTGTGGGAGTTTGTAAAAAACACAGCAGAATGTACTCGTCACCTGGGCTGAAGGCAAAACTTTGAAAATGAACTCAAAACAGCCTTTGCTGCTTCTCCTTATGGAGCCGCTCGACGATCTTCTGCGCGATCAGGGGGGTGTTGCCGCCGGCACGGTTATTGATGATGACATTGACCTGGACCTTGTCCTTTACGGCCTCGTCTACGATTCTTGCCGTGTCCTTGATCATCTCCGGATCCAGCATGCCGCTGACCATTGTGTCAAAGCGGAACTCCTTGGCATAGGATTCCTCATAGCCCATCCGCAGGGGAGTTCGGCAGTCAAGGCAAAAATTCGAGGCAATTTGACGATCTCAAAATGATAGAGATCGTGCCATGTACGAAACTTGAGAATTTGCCCACATTATTGCATAAATGGTTTGAATAAAGCCACTTCGGGTTCTCCAAAATACCCCAAAGGCAAATTAGGAATGGACCATCTGCCCCCTAACAAATGCGTTGATTAAATAATCGATCTCCTCTTTTTTATGGCAGCATGCTTTCTAATTTCAACCTTATCTATCGCTCTCACTTGATGTCCCATTTAAGAAAGGAATAAGGTGCAAATGCCATAGGATCCAATTCCGCTACTATTTTCCCTTTCAGCATTGAATTGTTTCCTCGCATATAAATGGCACCCAAAACCCGCACAACTTCCACTTCATACCACGGATCGTAATCCGAATGCCGGAGATTCACTTGCGCCTCCCCAATACTGATCTCAACAGGACGCAAAATTACTTCCTCCCGGACAAGTCGCGGATTATAATCAAAACCTCCTCCTTCCGGAGAAGGAAAGTGCTTAAAATTAAATGTAACGATGCTAAATTGGCTCTCAAGGCTAAAGTATTCTTTAAAAATTGCAGCGGAATCATTCGAATTGAAATTTCCCGTTAGCTTAGCCTGCAACTCCATAAATCGAATATTGCGTCGCTCCGTCCACCCTCCGGCAGTGTCTCCTTCTCGCTTAAACTCGATTTTAGCCATCTTTTTAGGATACCCATAAAACTCTCGCCCACCAGCCATGGCTATATCGTTTGTGACCGGCATTGATAGGCAGTACATACCCCGCTCTTCTGCAAATTGTGCCGCTAAAAAGAGAGCACTTTCGGAATAAGTTACGTCAAAATTGGTTCTCGGATAATCAGCAAGAAATGCAAGGACGATGGGCCTTTTATCGGGGTTAAGGGGAGGAGGAAGCAATTTCGAAATAATTTCCGGTTTCGTTTCCCACATGACTGCGAGCATTTTTGCATCATAAAAATCAGCTGTTTCACGGAGATTCTTTAAAAGCTCTTCTAAAGTTTTTACAAACCCCATAAGATGTCCCTCCATTCTGATTTTTAGTTTTTTTGTAGAGTAAATGTTCAGAGATCTTTGCTTTTAAAAACCCCTGAAAACAGCTTTTCATACTACAACACGGAAGAGGGGATATTATGTTGGAGGTATCTTCGAACAAAGGATAGTCTACAATTCGAATGGTATCAAGATTGCGAATTCTGTCAAGGGGTTTCTGTCTACCTTTAAGGTTGCGTTTTTAAAATTAAATCAAAAGCGAGTACCATGTATTGGGGGAGGGCCGACGATCAACTCCCAGGTTCTGTTAACGTGCCAATGTCCGCACCTGGCCAAAATTCCTGAAATGAAAAGTATATCCAAACATCATTGAATATCGATTGAAATCTACGCCGATCCGCAAAATTTATCAACTGAAGAGTTCAGGAAGAACTCCCCGTTTTTCCATGGAAATTTTACACTCCTGCCGAATTTAACCCATTCACTCACAAAGTGGGATAAACCCCATCCGCCCTTCTCCCAATCCGTCTCGATCATACTGTGAGGTTCTGGGTTGACGCCTAAACTGTCGTGCAAGTCTACAGAAACTGAAATCCGCCGAACTGCTAATGGTGGCGTACAGTGCCAGCGTTACTATATTTTCACTTCACTGATCTGAATCGTGGGCTTGATGTCGGTGTAATTCGGTATATCTCCCATAATCGCCCCGGCGTGAGGCCCGAAGGCGGTTTGAAATGCCTCCACCGAATCGAAATATAAATGGCCCATTGCGATATAGGTCGCCCGAGATCCGGTCTCTACACCGCTCAATCCCTGTTCTACAGCTCCGCCCTTTAACGCAGCCCCTAACTTTTGCTGAACCATTGGTATGTGCTTATTACAGTAGTACTCCATTTCGAATTTTTTGCCTTCTTCATTCGGATAAAACACGCTGACTTTGATCATTTTTTTGCCTCCTTTATTGCTATAGTTACTGGGCCGGCGGTTGCCCAAAGTATCCCGTAATTCATGTTACCACTGGAACTCAGATGGATATAAGGCCTGCCTTTTTGAGAGCTAAAAAAGCCTCCAAAAGGGTTTTGAACCCCATAGGAGGCTTCATATCGGCACCTTCCGGAAACTCCATCTCATACTGCACCCCAGAAGGTTAGTGGTTGGGTTGTAAGGTTAAATTGAAACGGGCGAGATACAACAATGCAAAATTACTCTTGTCTGAAAAAAAGTCAAGAGGAAAATAGCGGAGTACGTGCCAATTATAGCAAAGCAACTTTTTAAGCCTAACAATTTTCAGGTAACATAGCAGAATATTGCAAATTCTGACTAAACGCCTTCCCTATCAATTCATAGGAAGCCAAAAATGAAAAACCAGGGTTTGGAGCCCTGGTTATTTTTCCCATCTGCTCGTTTTAGGATGCTTGTCTCGGCGATTCAATCGTTCCGATTCCCCGCGGTTGGTTTGGATGTAACTTTGAATTTCGGCTTGCGCTTATACCTGGATACTGACCTCATAGCGTTCCGTAGCAGGAGGCCCAGCAACAAGGCCTGCAATTTTGCCCATCAGCTCGCGGTAAAGAGGGCTGGTTTCGAATGCCGCGAGGTCAGCTTCCGTCTCCCAAAAGTTGACTGAGACGGCCTTGCTCGCTTTGCGCTCTATAAGGAAGAGTTGGCCTTTGAACCCTTTCACATTTTTCATGGGCGGAACGACAGACTCTTTGACAATGCGGTTTCCTTCTTCGATTTTGCCAGGTTGAAACTGAATAATTGTCACTCGTGCGTGCATGGTTATCTCCTTTCTGGTTCTTAGATTTAGAATTTAGCTGGAGAAGTTTTTTTGAAAAGAGGTCAATTTATCAAGGACAAAATCAAAAAAGGCTCCAAAGGAAAAATAGAATCCCCCTGGAGGCTTCATATAGGCATTTTCCGGAAAATTCTTCTCATACGACACCCCCCAGAAGGTTAGAGGTAAGGTTGTTAGGTTTACAGAGATACTGAGGGTAACAACAATTAATAAATACTCTTATGCGAATCGGTCGTCAAGGGAAAAATAGAAGAGATTGTGCCAATTCGAACACTCCAGAAGTCAGCGCGATTTTAGCAGAAATGGTTTGCATATAGCAATTTTTTGATCCAAAATATTTTCAGGTAAAATAGCAGCTAACGAAAGGATCGATACCTCCGAAATGCAAGGTAAAACCGAAGCGGATCGCAATTTTTGGTCCGTACCATTGATACGTTCTATAACGACTCAAGTTTCAAGTTCCAGTACGACACCGTTCCAAACAAGTCAGGGAACATCGTCTTATATGTTATTTCCTTTTCTTCTTCCAGTTTTTGTAAAATATCTTTTCGAACACCATTGGGAATCAGGATTTTGATAAGAAATACAATTTCTTCATTGCGGCGCTTCTTATAGACACGATAACATTTTTTTATGTACTCTTCGATATCTTCATTATACAAAGTTCGAGTAAATAGCCCCTCTTGTGCTTTGATTCGACCGAACATCTGGCCGACCTCCTCCTTAACATGAGCAGGACTACCAGAAGAGCCCAAAACCGTTTCTACAAAACACAGAGTGTCGAGAAATTCAATATAACGTTTTGTCTGCTTGCCTTTGTGTAATAAAAGTCTACTCTTTTCAGCAAGGCCGAAAACGACCCTTTTGTCATCCTTTTCTTTTTTTTCATAAAAGGCAAAGAAAAGGGCCTTGTAAGGATCCATTGTCCAGTCCAAAAGAGGTGTCTTCAATCCGTGGTGCCGCCCTATACCCCAGTAAATATCGTCTATGAAATCCTGTATACAATTTTCCTTCGGATCTTTTTTATCTTGTTTTGGTTGGATCATCTTATAGTATTCAGACAGTGCTTTTTCGAAGTCCGCCGTTCCTTCTTTGCTTGCGTTTTCAAGAAATAGTAGCAGAGATTTGCCTCCCGGCAAATCATTTTTAAAATGATCCAAGTGTTCCTTGATTGTTTCGTTGTTAGGTACGGAATCGGAATCACGAAAGATACTGGGGCGCAATTTTTTTTGGCACCTTTGCCCCCGCCACATATATAGGTACTTGCGGTTTTTAAATTCTTCAATTTTTTCTTCTAATTCTGTCCAGGAATTGCAGTTTGTGTTCCAAACACCATTCTCAAAATATCCCCCCATATCGTCACGATATCGTATTGCCGGATATTTCTCGCCCATTTCATTTCCTTCGGCTTGGGAATACAATTTATTTGCAAAGCTTAAACGATTTCATGTTCAGGATTCATCGAAAAGGCTGGTCTAATGATTTGAATATAGCGTGCCACTCTCCGCACCTGGCTAAAATTCAAGAAATGAAAAGTATATCCGAACCTCGATTGCCAATAGAAATCTACAACATCTGTCAAAACTTGTCACTCGGAAATTACAGGAAGAAGTCCTTGATTATCCAGGATATTTTCGCCTGCCTACCGAATTAAGCGCTTCCAAGTTGTGAAAGTTAAAATCCTAAAGATCTGTTGATTTCCCATTGAAGACAGAAAGCACAAACCTCAACGCTCCTTGCCCAATGGTCGCAAGACCTCAGTTATAAACCGTGCTGGACAATCCGTAATGATTCTTACTTTC
>JAOUFX010000110.1 GCA_029857975.1 Deltaproteobacteria bacterium
ACCCAGAGCAGACCGCAAAGTAAAAGCCACCCTGCACTGGGTTTCAGCAGACCACGCTGTAGATGCAGAAGTGCGTTTATATGACCATCTCTTCTTAAAAGAAGACCCGGACGATATCCCAGAGGGTCAGGATTTCAAGGCAAACCTGAACCCGAATTCTCTGGAGGTTTTGACTGGTTGCAAGCTCGAGCCGAGCCTGAAAAGCTCAAAACCCGAAGACCGCTATCAATTTTTAAGATTGGGCTATTTCTGCACTGACCCGGATTCAACTCTTGAGAAATTAGTATTTAACCGCACGGTAACCCTGCAGGATGCCTGGGCGAAGATTGAAAAGGCACAAAAAAGATAGCAGGGAGTAAGGAGTAGGTTCTGTTCGCGCGGGGATTGTCCGCTAAAGGCAGCCCGCATGAATTGAAGTTAATGGTTCGGGAAATCCAATTCCCGAACCAAACTAGAAGCTTTATCTAGATATAAGGCACTTTACTAAAGACGGAGATGGTTTACCCACCTGTCACAGCAATCGCAGAAAGAAAGATAATCTATGTATGAACATCGTTCCCAATCGCTTCTTCCAAGGCATCTCTACATCCGCCGTCTATTGCGGCATGGGCTTCTGGCGGTATTAGTAATATTTATTTCGTTATTCATTGGCGTTGCCGGATACCATTTTACCGAGGGTCTCTCCTGGCTCGATTCGCTCATGAACGCCTCGATGATTCTGGGAGGAATGGGTCCGGTGAATGTCCTGTACACGACCGAGGGTAAGCTGTTTGCTTCTTTCTACGCGTTATTTGCCGGGATTGTTTTCCTGGCGGTCGCAGCTATCCTCATAGCACCCATTGCCCATCGGTTTCTACATCGCCTGCACCTTGAGGCAAAGGAGTGATGAGTAAAGAGGCCAGGAGCCCCGCTCTCCTGACAGCCTATTCTGGATGTTATAATCCAGCTGGGGGGATAGGTGTATGATAACATCCACCAAGGATCAATGCGGTTGACAACCTGAAGCATAAAACGCTATTGATGTTGATTTACTCTAAAGGATTGCGTTATGCTGAAGCGGGACGCTTAGAATAAAAGATATTGACAATAATCGAAAATTAATTTATTTTAATACGACAAAGGAATATTTGCTTGAAGGCGCTGAGGGAAGGAAATGCCTGGTCATGCCAGTTCAAAAACGACTGAAATCTACACTCGTGTTAGTAAACAGGCACTTGGAAAGATTCCAAGTCCACTGGATCAAGCAATCCAGCAGTCAAAAGCGAAATAAACTCAATGCGTCTATTATGTTAAATCAGGCGGATAGACGCAATGCAATTACACACTAGTTGCGCAAAATTAGGGTGCCCGTATCCCAGGACAGGAAATTATTTTTAATACAAATGCCGCGCCCATTTTGCCCACCTTCCTTGGCGGGCGATTAAGAGGAATGTTGAGATTTTAAAGGGCCATTATGAAAAATATCAAGAAAGTCGCATTCGTCGGCAATTACCTCCCCCGTCAATGCGGAATTGCCACATTTACAACGGATCTTTGTGAGTCTTTCGCGTCAATCAACCCCGGTGTCCAATGTTTTGCAATTCCTATAACCGATATCGAGGGGGGTTATCAATACCCTGAACGTGTTCGTTTTGAGATAAAGGAGCAGGATATAGACACCTACAAGGCAGCCGCTGACTTTTTGAATCTCAATGACGTCGATATCGTCTGTCTCCAACACGAATTTGGTATTTTTGGCGGAAAAGCGGGCAGTTATGTTTTATCATTGTTGCGCAACCAGAAAATGCCCCTGATAACAACACTTCATACGATACTGAAAAATCCAAATATTCAACAGCGTCGTGTTATGGATGAACTGCTTGCGATATCTGATTATGTAATTGTCATGTCTCAGAAAGGCGCCGAAATTCTCCGCAGTATATATCAGACACCTCAAGACAAGGTTCGTCTGATACCTCACGGAATACCCGATGTGCCTTTCATCGATCCAAGCTTCTATAAGGATCAATATGGCGTTGAAGGCAAAATAGTTCTTCTTACTTTTGGCTTGCTTGCTCCCAATAAAGGTATCGAAGTCGTACTACAGTCGCTCCCGGAGGTCATCAAGCATCACCCCAATGTCGTTTACTTGGTCGCCGGGGTTACACACCCGAATCTTCTCAGGCATGAGGGCGAGAAATACAGGCTTTCACTGCAGCGTCTTGCAGACGAACTTGGTGTCAAGGGGCATGTCGTATTTCATAATAAATTTGTTTCCATAGAAGAGCTTAAGGAACTCATTGCGCTTGCCGATATTTACATTACCCCATATCTTGAAGAAACGCAAATTACATCGGGAACGCTCGCCTATTCTTTTGGCGCAGGTAATGCCGTAATATCAACACCATTCTGGCATGCTCAGGAATTGCTTGCAGACGGGAAGGGTATTCTTGTACCATTTAGGGATTCGGACTCCATAACCCAGGCAATCACAAGACTTATTCGGAATGAAGTCGAACGTCATTCTATGCGCAAGAATGCTTATCTGTTTGGTCGTGAAATGACATGGAACAAGGTGGCGCAGCAATACGGCAACCTATTCGAAGAAGCTCGCCAAAAACGGCCATCCGTCATGCAAAGGAAGATCGCGATGCGGTCTCTTAATGAGGAATCTCTCATCTTGCCGGAGATCAAACTTGACCATCTCGTGCGAATGACTGATTTCATAGGAATATTTCAGCATGCGCTGCATAACGTTCCTAACTTCGTTGAAGGATATTGCACGGACGATAATTCAAGAGCGCTTATTCTGACCGTATTGCTTGAGAATCTCGGCACAATAAATTCCTTGAGACTTAATGATCTTGCAAGCCGTTTTCTCGGTTTCGTGAGATACGCCTGGGATGAAAAAGCGGCACGATTCAGGAATTTTCTCACCTTTCAGCGTAAATGGGTAGAAGAAAACTTTTTTGAAGACAGCCATGCCAGGGCAGTATGGGCTCTCGGAACCTGCATTGGCCGTTCCAAGGATGAAGGCTTTACTCAAATGGCAGCAGAGATTTTCGAGCAAGCCCTGACACCCGTATCTTCATTTACCTCGCCACGGGCATGGGCTTTTGCGTTGATTGGCGCCTATGAATATCAACAACGTTTCCCGGGCGACAGGTTTGCCCGCAACAGTTTGGAAGTGCTTTCCACGAAGCTTATGAGACTTTATGACGAGAACAGTAGCGCTGAATGGAAATGGTGTGAACCAGTTTTAAGTTACTGTAATGCTAAAATCCCCCGTGCACTTATTGTCAGCGGACGGTGTCTCGCCAATGAAAAAATGCTCAAAAGCGGGATTGATTCATTAAATTGGCTGACTGCCGTGCAGACTTCTTCTCGTGGCCATTTTCAGCCCGTTGGCACGGATAAAATATTTGAACGCGGCAGCTCCAAACCTGTTTTTGATCAACAGCCGATCGAGGCTTATTCTACCATTTCAGCTTGTCTGGAAGCATACCTAACAACGAAAGACAAGCATTGGTATAATGAAGCTGAAAAGGCATTCCAATGGTTTCTTGGAGCTAACGATTTGGGAATTCCGCTTTACGAACCGGCAAATGGCGGTTGTTATGACGGGCTTCATGTGGATAGAGTAAATCGAAATCAAGGCGCCGAATCGACCATCGCATTTCTTCTGTCCCTCTACGAGATGACCAATATTACAAACATCATAGAGAGTTTCAAGGAGCCAATTTCAGAATGATAAAAAATAATGCTTCAAAGGAATCCTCACCCGTACTTGTAAAAGATACGGGCATTATTCTGGCGCCTGACAGTCAACGGGTCATTGCGCGCTCGCATATTCCTTTAAACGAGTTGCGAGTCGAACGGATTATTTCACGAGTGTTGTCTCTTGATGAGTCGGATATACAGAAAGAACTGAAGAATGTACTTGAAAAGTTTTCACATCGGCATCATAATTTTGAGGTTCTTCTGGAGCGCCAATTTGACTCCATCCGCAGGTTTATGCCTTCAGATGTATTGCCTTCGCGAGAACGAAGACTCCTCATAGGCTCGTTCTTTTTTGCCGAATATTCATTTGAATCAGCCGCCCTTTTCAACCCTTCAATCGTTCCACACCCCGACCAGTCGGGACTGCCTCCCGGCTCTCTCCGTTTTATCATGTCACTGCGGGCGACAGGTGAAGGGCATATTTCATCTTTGACGTTCCGTTCTGGATGTATTGACGCAAATTATAATATATCAATCGAGGAGTCTCATGGTTTCGCCTCTACCGCAGAAATGAAACCGAATGCTTTATACGAAAAGGCGTGTTTCGCCAGGAAAATACGTGAAATGGATATTGACAACGTTTTCTCCAATTCCGTTGTAGTATCCCTTCCGGAACAATTCACCCTTGATGAATTGCAGGAAAAACTAAAATCTTGGATATTCAACCATCATCCAATATCTCAAAATGATAGGCTCACTTCCGACAAAATCCTCTGGCTTGCTCAATGCAATTACGAGGCGTACTTCGATCCTTCCGTTCCTCTATTTGAACGGGTTCTATTCCCTCTCTCTCCCAGTGAACAAAACGGTATTGAGGATGCTCGCTTTGTTCTTTTTACCGACGATGATGGAAGAAAGAAATACTACGCTACTTACACTGCATATGACGGCAAGGCCATACTTCCTCAATTGATTGAAACTGAAGATTTTGAGCATTTCAAAATGATTACCCTGAACGGGAGCGCAGCCGTAAACAAGGGAATGGCTCTGTTCCCCCGCAGGATAAATGGCCGTTACACCATGATATCCCGTCAGGATAATGAGAACCTTTTCTTGATGTACTCCGACAATATTCACTTCTGGCATGAAGCAGTTCCGCTTATGAGGCCTTCGTACTCCTGGGAATTCGTGCAGATCGGAACCTGCAGCTCACCAATTGAAACCGGGCATGGCTGGCTTCTTCTTACCCATGGTGTCGGGCCTTTTCGTCAGTATTCCATAAGCGCCATTCTTCTGGACAAAGAAAATCCTTCGCAAATACTTGGCCGTTTAAGAGAGCCTCTCCTTCATTGGACAGAGACTAACCGATCAGGTTATGTTCCTAACGTTGTATATACTTGCGGGGCGCTCCTTTACAAAGACATGCTCGTTATTCCCTATGCTATGTCCGACCAGCAGTCTACCATTTCTTTGATCTCCCTCTCTTCTCTCCTTGAAAAACTATTAGATGGAACAAGTTAGCCTATACGCAGGAGCAACATGCTTTTTTCCGCATTTCTCACTCGCCCTCACTTCCTATGCGGGCAAGTGGGTTTTGGGCGCGGCATTAAACCCCGAAGATATACGGGCACCCTAACTCTACGCTTCGCTGTCGCTGGCTTGCCTGGCATTTCCGGAAAAAATAAGAAAATTAAAATATTACACAGGAGAAAAACATATGAAACCGTTTGCCTCGCTTTTGATGATTTTTATTATACTCAATTCCCTGATGATAATGAACTGTAAATCAAACAGTGGTGAGAGTAAAAAAACTCCTTTGATTTTTGCCACGTTTGCTGAGGATCAGGAGCAGCTGCACCATACCCTGATACTGGCTGAGAGCATCCGAACCTTTGCAGGGAAATTCAAGGATGCTCCAATCTGGGTATACATTCCCGAAAACCTCAAGGAGATAGACAGGGGAATTCTTAATAAGTTTGATTCGCTTGAGGTTGAGCTTAAGACCGTACAGGCACCTGAAGAAGCACTTAAATTTTACTTTGCGCGCAAGGTCTTTGCTGCTGCAAAAGCTGAAGCCGAGGCAGAGGAAAAGGCGGGGATTCTGGTGTGGATGGATGAGGATACCATTGTCTTGCAGGAGCCAAAGGAATTTTTACTCGAACAAAACCTCAGTTTAGGTTACCGTCCAGTTATGCACAAAAACATAGGTTCTCTTTATTCCGAACCGCCGGATAAATTCTGGAGCCGTATTTATGAAAAGCTCTACATTACACAATCCTCCCTTTTCCCCATGATAACGCCAGCTGACCAGGATACCCTCAGGCCTTATTTTAATGCCGGTTTATTGGTAGTCAGGCCCCGGGCAGGGATCCTGAGGAAATGGGCTGAGTATTTTCCTATACTATATAAGGACTCGATTTTGGTAGATATGTGCGAACAGGATAGACTCAAGAAAATCTTCCTTCATCAGGTAGCACTGGTGGGAGCGATCCTGAATACTCTCAAGCAGGAAGAAACAGTTGACCTTTCACTGAGATACAATTACCCTATTTTCTTCAAGGCGATGTACGGTGCAACAAAGGAATTCGATTCTCTGGACAATGTGGTAACACTCCGATATGATGTTTATTTTAGCAACCCGGAACCGGACTGGGCTCGGAAACTGAAAGGACCTGAAAAGATCATATCCTGGTTAAAGGAGAGACTGGGGAAAAAATAATCAATTTTTTTGTCTACCAAAACTAACCCCTTTTAATCTCCCTCTCTTACAAAGAGAGGGGGTAGGGGTGAGTTCAAAAAACTTTTTTATTCAAAATAGTATTAGAAACACGGGGGTTATGGGTTTACTTATTTTATTTTTTCTAATATAATCATATCCCCACCCATCTCGGGAATAAAAAGGCAGCTATCAAAGTAATCCAGACTACAGATTTTGGGTAAATTGAGTTTAAGGGGATCAGTTTCTTCAGGATTATTTCTAACTCCTGGCTTAACCTTGTGATTCCCCGCAATGGTGGATATGATATTGGTCTTTCTTTCAACCATACGCATAACATGATTCTGGGTGTCACCGATGTAGATATTTCCCTCTTCATCCAGGGATAAAGAATAAGGCCCATCGAATTTTTCAGTTGGTTTTGAGCCTAATGTTGCCTCAAGCGCATTCCCCCCATCTCCTGTATAACCGGGTTTTCCCGTTCCAGCTACTAAAGTCACAACCTTTTTTTGAAGATCAATTTTCCTTACTGCAAAATTTTTACTATCAAGCACATAAATATTACTATCCGGTCCCAACCTCAGATCATAAATCCAGTTGAAAAGAGCTTTAGAGAATGGAGTTGGTTCTTTTTGAAAACCAGGTGTCCCATCTCCTAAAACTAATTTTTTATTACCCTGTGAATCAAATTGCCATACCCGGCAACCGGTAATCTCATTCACCCAGATATTTCCCTCTAAATCATACTCGCAGTTTCCAATATCCTTCACACCCACTTTCTCGGTATCTATAAAGAGTTTAACAAATTTTTTCTCCGGGAAGACTTTGTAGATTTTATTGGTGCCACCGCTTGATACCAGAGTTGCTCCATCATCCGGCGATGTCGTTATGTAATGAGGATTTTTCAAATCAAAAGGGATATGAGTCCCACTTACACCTGGATCAATTGAGCCCGCAGTCCACAGAAACTTATCATCTGGAGTAAAAACGCCAATCCAGTGTTTGAAGTATTCTTGAAAATGTACTCTACCTGATTTATCATGAAAACCACCATTACAAAAACCATTACCCCAGGCTTTTTCATCGGTGAAATTGAAAATATGTTTTATCTTCCACTGCATAATATAGCCTCCTTTTTTTCTACCAAAACTCACTACTTTAGTCCCATCTCTTATAAAAAGAGGGGGTATAGAGATGAATTCCTGGCGGGCAAAGTGCCCGCTCTACGAAAGCGTGAACGCAACCTAAAGGTTGCGGCTACCTTTTTTGTATGAACTCCACCGCTTTTTCTATTCTTTTCACCACTTCTTCTTTACCCAGAAACTCTAAAATATCGAAAAGGGGTGGTCCACCTGAAACGCCGGTTGTGGCTAAACGGACAGAGTGAATCAAAGGGGCTGGCTCTATTTTCAACTCTTCTGCAAATTTCCGCAGGGTTTCTTCAATTTTATCTTTTTTAAAGTCATCCAGAAAGGACAGCTTATGGGCAAATCGATTCAACCTATCAGCGACATCAGCTGAATTGAAGGTTTTACTCACTGCCTTTGGGTCATATTGATAATCGAATCCAAAAAGGTATTTG
>JAOUFX010000111.1 GCA_029857975.1 Deltaproteobacteria bacterium
GTTGCTGCTCCTGTCCGCAAACGGGTTAAGTGGGTCCCTTCCAAAATGGCTGAGGGCCCGCCGGTCGTGGCATCGAAGAGAACCACCAGGGCTTGAACGGCGGAAAGGCCGCGGGAGGGATTCCGGGGTAAGACCGTTATGATCTTCGTGCCCAGGGCCGGGGTTTCACCCAGAAATGCCGGCATCGTCAAGGCCACTTCTCCCTCATTTCTCAAATTTAACAAGGTGCGCACGGGGGATTGAGCCCGCTGGCTGGATAGCTGGACGAAGGCATCCTTGACCACTTCGATGGCCTCGCTCATGGAAAGGGCTTGGTCGATGTCGTCGGCCCTGAAGACTTTGATCTTCATCCCTTAGATCACCCCTTCGGCTTTCATCCGTGCTACCTCTGCGGGCGAGTATCCCAGAAGATCCTGGTAAATCACTTCGTTGGCCGCGCCCATGGGAAGCCCGGGAAAGCGAATTTTCGCCGGGTTCCTCACGAACCGGATGGGATTTTCAGGAAAGGACAGGGTCCGCCCGGAATCTGGATCAAAAACCGCAGCCAGGCTCCCCCTTTCTCTAACGTGGGGGTCATTGGCGATATCCTGCATGTTATAGACCGGTCCTATGGTAACACCCGCCTTTTCGCATTCATCGACCACCTCTTTTAAGGTTCGGCTATTGATCCACTCTCCGATTACCCGGTTGAGAACCTTACGACTTTCCTTTTGAATCCGCTCCTGGTTATTCCTGAACCCCGGCTGCGTCTTCAATTCTGGGTGGCCCACCAGGTCCATCATCCGCTCAAACGGAGCCTGAGCGCTTGCCGAAAGAGCGACCCACCTTCCTTCCTTGGTCTGAAAGCTGTTTCGCGGTGCCGTAAAATTTGCTTCGTTACCCATGGGTCCGGGAATCTCTCCGGTTAGGGAGTAAATCAGAAAATCTGCCCCCATGAAACTGAAGAGGGGTTCATACAGAGAAAGATCTATCTCTTGGCCGCCTTTCTCGCCCCGTTTCTGATCCCGGAGGGCGATCATCGCTCCCAAGGCAAGATGCGTCCCGGCGATCATATCCGCCAAAGGCAGGGGAGGGTTGGTCGGAGGACCCCCGGGTTGGGCGTTTTTGTAAGTGAAGCCGCTCATCGCTTCGGCCAGGGTGCCGAATCCAGGTTTAAAGGCGTACGGCCCGGTTTGGCCATAACCGGAGATGCGGCCAATGATCAGCCCTTTGTTGATCTGCCACAGCTTCTCCGCAGAAAATCCTAGCCGATCCAGGGTTCCTGGGCGCATATTCTCGAATAAAACATCCGCGCCCTCCACCAGCTGGGTGAATATTTTCTGCCCTTGGGGGTGCTTCAAATTGAGGGTGATGGGCAGCTTGTTCCTTGAGGCTACCAGCCAAGAGGGTTGATATTTTTCTTCCACCATGGCCCAAAACCGGATGGCATCGGGAACGCCCGGGGGTTCGATCTTGATCACCTCGGCGCCGAAATCCCCCAGAAGGGTTGCGGCATAAGGGGCAGCGACCACGGCTCCCAAATCGACCACCCGAACGTCTTTCAGGGGCAATCTGGAACTCTCCGCTTGTTTCCGTTGTTCCCGTATAAAAGCACTAATTTCTTTAAGATCCATTTAAATCCTCCTCGTCAATAATTGGCCTCGACTCTTTTCCTTCCTTAAGGACGAACAAGCTTTTCCCGCCCCTGGGCTTCCCAAAGAATATAAACTCCGAATCCTTATATCAAAAAGAAAGACAAAATGAAAGTCCTGGGGCCTTCAAACTTTTGAAACGATGAAACCAATGCCCAAAACCACCAGAACCGTACCAACAGCGATCCTCGTCGTCACTCTTTCTTTAAGCAAGACCAACGAAAGGGGGAGTCCAAAGAGCGGGGCAGCGCTGGTCAGTACGGTCGCTTTTGCTGCCCCGGAGTAGAGGATGGCCTGGAGGAAAAGGAGGCCGCCTAAGCCAAAGCCCAGAATCCCGGATACAGCCGCCATCGCCACATCGCGAATATGCAGCCTGCTGGGCTGCTGCCGCGATTTTTGAAAAAGAATCAAAAAAATAAGGGCCAAGGAGGCAACAGGTAGGCGAACCCCATTGGCCAATATTAGGCTCACTCCCTGAAGGCCCACCTTGAGAAGAGAGATGGAAATGGCCCAGAGCAAAGAAGCAAGCAGTATGAGACCGATGCCCATGCCCTTTTTTTCGGCGGTGGGAAGGGGGCCTAGGAAGCGGTTTTTTTTCCCTGGTCCAGCGATCAGATAAACTCCCGCCAAAACCAGAGTCGTACCTAAGAGCAAAGCCCGACTGATCGTCTCCCCTAAGAAAAGAACGGCTGCCCCCAAGGTAAAGAGGGGCATGGCTGACTGGGCAACGGGGAAGGCAACCGTAATATTAATCAGCTTGAGCCCTCTGATGTATATGGTATCGCCCAGGGCAATTCCTATCAAAGCGGAGAGAATCAGGTATATTAAAGAATCTCCGGGGGCTTGCCCCAGGGCATTGATTCCCGGGGAAAAAGAAATGATTCCCCATAAAAAGAGGGAAGCCGCCAGGCAGCGCAGGAGGTTTAAGGTCCTGGGCTCGAATTTCCCGGACAGGGATTTCGTTAGCGTACTGCTCAGAGACCAACAGAATGCACACCCCAAAGCGCTGAGTTCGCCGATCAAAGTTTCCCCTTTTTTCCTCAGATCTTTTTCTGGAGTATGCTGGCAAAAGCAGGAGGATAAGTCAAGGAAAAGAAGGGCTGGGTTGCCAAACCGAAGATCCACGTATCTAAGGAAAAAACTTTCCTCTGGTGGTCCCAACGGGAATCGAACCCGTGTTTTCGGCGTGAGAGGCCGACGTCCTAGGCCGCTAGACGATGGGACCGTTGGTCAAGTTGGGGAAGGAGGATTTCAAAGTATAATAAATCTCCCTCTTAGTCAAGATCAAAAGAAGGTTCAAGGATCTCCGGAAGGTTCGGGTTTCTTGCTTCTCAATCCTATCTTGCTAGGGGACCTAAAAAAGGATCCAATGAATTCATGAAAAACCGGTGGTGGATAAGTGGTATAATCTTCATACTCAAATGAAGGAGGAGGCTCATGGAATATAAATTAATCCTTTATAAAAAAGAAGGGGGGGTGGCTACGATTATGCTCAATCGCCCCCGGGTCTTAAACGCTCTTAACGCCGAATTGATTGAGGAAATCCTGGATGCTGTAAAAAAAACCGCGGCAGACCAAGAAGTAAAGGTTTTAATCCTTACCGGAGCCGGGCGGGCTTTCTGTTTCGGGGCGGACATCTCCGCGTTCCGTCAGGCCCAGATGCCCTCCGCGACGAATTCTCCCCTGGCCCTTCTGGCGAAATCTCAAGAAATCATTCGCCGGCTTGTAAACCTACCCCTGCCGACGATCGCCGCCCTCAATGGATTTGCCACGGGATTAGGTCTGGACTTGGCCCTGGCTTGTGATTTAAGGATTGCCGCTGAACGCGCCAAGCTGGGGGAAGCATTCGTTGCTATGGGGTTAGTGCCGGACGGGGGAGGCACCTTTTTCCTTCCCCGCCAGGTAGGATTAGCCAAGGCTGCGGAAATGCTCTATACCGGCGAACCTCTCAGCGCTTCCGAGGCTGAACGCATCGGCCTGGTGAACCGGGTGGTCCCCATTCAAGATCTGGAGAAATCCACCCAAGAATTAGCCCATAAATTAGCCCGGGGCCCTTCTTTGGCCATCCGTCTGGCCAAGAAAGCACTTTGGACCAACCTCCAAGGGGATCTGGATGCTGCCCTGAAAATGGAAGCAGAAACCCAAAAAATCTGTCTGCAAAGCGAAGATCACCGGGAGGCGGTTGCGGCTTACTTAGAAAAACGCCAACCTGTTTTTAGCGGGAAGTGAAAAAAGAGTTTCCGATCATCTCCAAATTAGTTGAAGGCCAAAGAGCTGGCATATTTAAAATGGGCAGTGATTCCAGGGTTCCGGAAGGGAAGTCATATTGCTTGCAATCATGAGGCGCATATTTTCCTTAGCTGTGGCGGTGGGTTCTGCTATTTCTCCGAAGCTTTGTTTCCACGCCCCCGCTGCGCTTTGCGGAAGGGAGGCAGAGGGTTTATGGAAAGTGGATATCCCGCCGATGCTTGCGGCGCAATCTGCCTTCCCTTCCGGGCCCTTGGCAGGCTTTCACTAAAAATTTGATCAACTAATTTGGAGATGAATCAGAGTTTTTAAAGATCTATGTCGCTTTGTGTATTTACAGGTGTCTTAGGGACTGGATCTTCCAGGCGATGCGGGTCAACGGCAAAACCAGGGAGCGCATTTGAAACGCCAGCCTGGGAAAGTAGGCTATCTTGATCAGGTTCTGGTATAAATCCAAAAATTTTTCGGTGTGAAAGTGGAGGACTCGCCCCTCCTGGGGAAAATTCCAGGGATTCATACGCCGGGCTTCGGCCTCTTGGTGAAAAATAACCCGGCAGTCAAAAGGCGGCTTCATGGTAAAGAGGGGTTTTCTCTCGGGATTGGATATCGTTTTAATCTTTGTTCGCAACCCCTCGCGCTTCTGGCGGATGTACTCCCGGCGTTTTTTTTCGTCTCCATAAATTTCAGGGTCTTTGGCGATTTCATGGGTGACCAGCCATTCCATCTTCCGGGCCGCCTCCTGGCAGGCCGCCGGGCATCCGGAGAAGAAACAGACGGGCACCTTAAATGCGGCCAGAACCGTGGCGAAGAGTTCAGCCTCGCAGAGCCTCTCTCCGTTGATTAAAATTTCGGCAATTCTGCTGGTTAAGGTATGGGGGAGAAAACCCTCCCTGTTGCCGCCGGCAGCATGAAGTCCGACGAACAGGGCAAAATCAGCGTCATATAAATTCCCGTAGCCCACGGCAGGTCCGGCATAATATCCGGAAACCCGTTTAACCCGCCTGTCCAAGTATTTGGGAATCAGGTTATACCCCGTGCGGTGGAAGTCTTTGACCACAACCCTCCTGACTCCCATTGCCAGTAGCGCTTCGGCAACCGCGTTAATATCCCGGGTTAACTCTACCCTTGCTTCTTGCCATTCCGGGGTTCCCAGAAGAGTATGGGACCGGCTCCATGCTCCGGTCGAGCCTTCCAGGTCGGCAACGACATAGGCAATTTTCCCCTTCATGGCTCCTGCGCATCCAGCAGGCGTTGGCTCACTTCGGCCACGAGGCACCAGATGCCATCGAGAGAAAAGTGATTCTGGATGGTGGAGTCGAACATAACGGTCACTCGGGCGGGAAATTCCTCATCTTCTTTCCAAAGAACATAAGCCAGGGGGACTTTCGGGAAAACCGTGAGGGAGAAAGCTTTATCCCCGAAAAGGAGGTCCACTCCGCCCAATCGGTTCCCAGCGCGGCCGAAGGCTTCAGGGTTTTTCCCGAAGGCCGTCTTCAACTCTTCCACCCGCAGGGCGTGGGGGCCGCGGAAGAAGGTCGTTCCTCCTTTTAGCTCCTTCTCGCTGATCCAGGTGCTTGTGGGCTCGACCCCTTTGGCTTCTAACAAATAAAGGAGAACCATTAGATAAAAATAATCGCGCAGTTCCTCTTCCTCGCAGACATCTCCGCGCAGGCATAAAATCTTTTGCTCTACCGGGAGGATCAAATATTTCTGGTTGAGCATGGGCAGGATATAACCTTTCCGCTCCGGGCTGTAAGCAGCCATTGTTCTCCGGCAAACCTCGCTCGGCTCTGCTTGCGCCAGGTTCTCCCAGTAAAGGGCATGGGTGGCCTGGGCATCTTTCTGGTTGTCACTCATCTTCCTACCCTCCTCTTAATCCCTTCATCCTCTTCAGAGAAAAAACAACGGAAAAAACAGCCAGTCCATAGAAAAAGATGGCGATGGGCGCTTTAAATAAGACCAGCCAGTCCCCCTTTGATAAAATCAAGGCGTGTCCAAGCTCGTCCTCGGCGATGGGCCCGAGGATAATCCCCAGGACAATGGGAACGGCGGGGAACCCGTTTTTTCTCATGACGTACCCTAAGACCCCAAAGCCGAGAGCTACCGCCATATCATAAATGCTGTTGTTCAGCGAAAATGAACCCAAAAAACACAGGGCAAAAATAATGGGAAAGAGGATGGAATACGGCACCCTTAAAACATAGGGAAAGATCCTGACGCTTAAAAGCCCGAGGACCAGCATTAGAAAATTCGCCATCATCATCCCGGCAAAGATGGCATTAATCACGTCAGCATGTTCTTTAAACATCATTGGCCCCGGTCTGATTCCAACCAGCATTAACGCCCCGAGCATGACTGCGGTCACCACATCGCCGGGAATTCCCAAAGTAAGCAAGGGGACCATGGCCCCGCCTGTGGTTCCATTGTTGGCAGCTTCCGGAGCCGCTACGCCGGCGATGTTCCCTTTACCGAAAGAATCAGGGTCCTTGGACCACCTTTTGGCTTCATTGTAGGCCAAAAAGGCGGCAATGGCCCCCCCCGTTCCGGGTATTACCCCGATAATCGTGCCCAGGAAGGAGGAAAGAATGATCACGGGAGATAAATTCTTAATCTCCTTAAAAGTCGGCAACACATTGCCGATTTTACGATCGATCTGCTGATAAGTCCGCTTGGCGATATTCTCAAGCTGGATAAAGATTTCGGAAATGGCAAATAGCCCAATCAATACCGGGAGCAAAGAAAAACCGCTCATCAGATTCGGAATATTAAAGGAATACCTGGCATACCCGGTCACCGGATCAAGGCCAACGGTAGCGATGAGCAGGCCGAAAAGTCCGGCGATGATTCCTTTCGTCAAAGATTTTCCTGAAACGCTGCCGATGATGGTGAGTCCGAATACCATCAGGGCAAAATATTCCTCCGGACCGAATTTAAGGGCGAATCTGGCCAGCTGTGGGGCGATGAAGATCAGGCAAAAAGTGGAAATAATCCCGCCTACTGCAGAAGCAATGGTGGCAACCCCGAGAGCTTTGCCCGCCTGGCCCTTTTGGGCTAGAGGGTATCCATCCAGAACCGTAGCCGCAGCCGAGGGTGTTCCCGGGGTGGAGACCAGTATCGCCGAGACCGAACCGCCGTAAATAGCTCCGCAGAACATACCACAAAGCATGACCATGGCCGTACTTGGGTCGAGCTGGTAGGTTAAGGGGAGAAGGAGAATAATTCCTACCGAGGCTGTTAATCCGGGAAGAGCACCAACGATAATTCCTCCGGCAACTCCCAGGAAAAGAAAGGGAAAGGTCTGTAGGCTAAATACCTGGGCATATCCGGCGATAAAGGACGACATTGAAAATTCCCCTGCCCGCCCTCAAATGGTTAAAAAAGTTCAAATCTTGGAAGCGGAACCTTGAAAACCATGCGGAACAATATATAAAGGACTCCCGTGGTAAGAATGGATACCGTAACAATCCGGGTCCATCTTTTCTCATTAAAGGCGATCATCAATCCGGCGATTAAAAAAGGTGTGGTCAAAACATAACTGGCAACGGCCAAAACCTGTGTATAAAGGAAGGCCATCAACGTCAACGCAACAAATCTTATCCAAGGGAAGGCGGTTTGGTCTCTCCGTTCCTCCTGGCCCTTCGCCCTGCCCCTGCACCCTTGAAAAACTAAGACCGCGGCCAGGAAGAATAAACCTATACTGATCGCTCTTGGGAAAAGACGAGGGGACATGGCCAGGGTCTGCCTGGGGAACTGAAAGGTTAAACCGAAAAAAAGAGCGGAGAGAGATAGAAGGACCACTCCGAAATAAATCTCCCTTTTTCCCACAATGATTTCCCTTTATATAAAGAGGGTGGTTGGATTCATCATCCCAACCACCCTCCTCTATGCTTTTATGCTTTTCCGGTGCCTGGGTGGTTTATTTGTATCGATCTCCCAGCTTCTTTTTCTTTATGAGGTTCATGTAATACTGATCCTGCTCCTTAACAAATTTTCCAAAATCTTTTGTGTTCTTATACTCCAGCAAGAATCCAGCTTTATCCGCCATTTTTTGAAATTCAGGATCCTCCATGGTGGCTTTGAAGGCAT
>JAOUFX010000112.1 GCA_029857975.1 Deltaproteobacteria bacterium
GGAGGCCTTGCATGCATCCATCCTGAGGGGTCATAAGGCCGGATTCCAGGTCTGTGTTCATGCCAACGGGGATCGAGCCATTGAGATGACCCTGGATGGATTTGAAAAAGCCCTGAGTCAATATCCCCGAAAAGACCACCGCCACCGCCTGGAACACTGCACGGTGGTGAACCGGGAAATCCTGAAGCGCATGAAGAAACTCAAACTTTTGGCCGTCCCCTTCGGCTCCTATATCCACCACCACGGGGAAAAGATGATTCCCCATTATGGCCGGGAACGGGTGGAAATGATGTTCGCCCACCGTTCTTTCCTGGATTACGGCATCCCGGTCTCCGGGAGCTCGGATAATCCCTGTGGGCCTTATGAGCCGCTCCTGGGGATCCAAAGCTGCGTCACCCGTAAGAGTGCGACCGGAGAAGTGTTGGGAGCCAAGCAGAGGATTTCTGTTGATGAAGCCATCTATCTTTACACCATGGCCTCGGCCTATGCCTCTTTCGAGGAACATCTCAAGGGGTCGATCACTCCCGGGAAAGTGGCTGATCTGGTTGTTTTAGGCGAGGATCCGCGGCGGGTGAACCCCGATGAGATTAAGGACATCCCCGTAGAGATGACCATGGTCGGGGGAAGAATAGAATATAGTCGGTTTTAAAAAGGAGGGAATTGGAAAATGTTGAATCGGATGAATAAAAAAATTTGCCTGAGAATTTTTCTGATCTTTTTTGGCCTGATCCTTTGGGGAATCTTTTCTTCAGAGGCCCTCGCCCAGAAACCAGTTTATGGAGGGACGCTGACCATTGCCCTCTCGGCTGAACCCCCCGGTTTGGACCCGACCACGAGCCCGGCGGCCACGATCAAGCGGGTGGTCCACTACAACATACTGGAAGGTCTGCTCAAGGTTGACCGCAATGGAAAAGTCGTCCCCGCTCTGGCGAAAAGTTACCACATTTCTAAGGATGGAAGAGAATACACCTTCAATCTGAACCAAGGGATCAAGTTTCATGATGGGAACCCCTGCACAGCCGAAGACGTGAAATTTTCTTTCGAAAGACTTTTAGACCCCAAGACGGCCGCAGTCAATCGGAAATATTACGTGGGGGTTGAATCCATCCAGGTCGTCAATCCTTTGGCCGTGAAGTTTAGAGTAAAAAAATTCGATTCCAACTTTCTTTTTAATTTAGCACGGGGCGATGCCGTGATTGTTTCCCGGCAAGCCATGGATCGTCTGAAAAGCCAGCCCGTCGGGACTGGCCCTTTCCGATTTGTCGAATGGAAGCGAGGAGACAGCGTGGTTATGGTCAGGAACCCCGACTATTACGTCAAAGGAATTCCTTACCTGGACAAGGTTGTTTTTAAATTCATTCCTGATCCCAGTGCGCAGCTGGCTGCTCTCCGTGCGGGGGATGTGGATGTACTTGCCTATGACCTGAGTCCGGAAAATGCTCCTATGCTGGAGAAGGATCCGCGTTTTAAAGTGCTTAAGGGTCACACCACCACGGATGTTATCATGGCCATCAACAACTCCCGGAAACCCTTCAATGACCCGCGGGTTCGCCAGGCCATCACCCTCGCCATCGACCGGAAGGCGGTCATCGAGGGGGCCGTGGCTGGGTATGGATCTCCCATCGGCAGTCATATGGACCCAACCAACCCTTATTATATAGACCTTTCAGGGCTCTATCCTTACAATCTGGAGAAAGCTAAAAAACTCTTGGCGGAGGCAGGTTATCCCAACGGATTTGCAGCGGTACTTAAACTTCCCGAGCCTTATGCCTATGCGCGGAGATCGGGAGAGATCATCGCGGATCAACTTTCCAAAGCAGGGATCAAATTGACCATTGAAGTCATTCAATGGGGGCAATGGATCGACCGGATTTTCAAGAATGCCGAATATGATTTGACGGTCATTGGCCATGCCGAACCATTCGACATCGAAATCTACGGCCGGCCGAATTATTACTTCCGTTACCACAACCCAAAATTTCAGGCGCTGGTGAAGAAGGCCGAAGAGGAAATGAATGAACCGGCCCGGAAAAAGATTTATGAGGAAGCACAGCGAATGCTCGCCGATGACTTTGTCAATGCGTACCTCTTTGTCTATCCGGCTCTGCCGGTGGTGAAAAAAGAGGTAATGAACTGGTGGAAAGATTATCCCACGATTGCCGCGGACGCCACGGAAGTTTACCTCCAGAAATAAAGAATAATGGGACGCAGAGCAACACAGAAAAAACGGATATGAAATAGAAAAGAACCTAAAAAAGGCAATCCGCCACAGAGGGCACAGAGGCCACAGAGGTTTCAGGACCCAAAGATAAATGACAAATGCGAACGTTGGGAGAGCTTATTTGGGCTTTGAGCGTAGGAAAGCTACTCTTATTCGTAACATTAATATCTCTGGGCTCTCTGGGTAAATCTGGGTCCAATGAATTCCTATGTTCGCTTTTTTATGCCAACGCATCCTCATTTTAATCGCCACTCTTCTCTTGGTTTCCGGGATGATCTTCATCGTCCTCCAGGTCATCCCGGGGGACCCGGCCCAGATCATTTTGGGCATTCAGGCCACCCCCGAAAATTTGCAGGAGCTACGCCATAAATTGGGACTGGACCAGCCCCTTGCCGTGCAGTACTGGAATTGGCTAAGCGCGTTGGTCCGGGGGGATTTTGGCCGGTCGATTACCTATGAAGTCCCCATCAGCACCTTGATCGCCTCGCGCTTGCCAGTAACCATTCCCCTGGCCATCCTGGCTATATTTTTCGCTGTCATCTTCTCCATCCCTCTGGGAATTTATGCGGCCGTCCACCGCAACCAACCCGGGGATTACGGGGTCATGATTTTTTCCCAGATTGGACTTGCTATACCCGCCTTCTGGGCCGGGATCCTTTTTATCCTATTCTTTGCCGTTCATCTGCAATGGTTTTCGGCGGGGGGGGCCAAATCCTGGATGGAAACGCCGCTGGGGGCGTTGAAGTCTCTTCTCCTCCCGGCTCTTTCCCTCGGTCTTATCCGCGCTGCGGTGCTGGCCCGTCTCACCCGTTCCTGTATGCTGGAGGCCCTCGGGGAAGATTACATCCGTACCGCCCGCTCCAAAGGCCTGGCAGAAACAATGGTTGTTTACAAACATGCCCTGCGCAACGCTTTAATTCCAGTGGTAACCATTGTCGGCCTGCAGATGGGGGAACTTTTAGCTGGAGCCATCGTGATCGAGAATGTCTTCAATTTACCCGGACTGGGCCGGTTGATTTTTCTGGCCATCGGTCAGCGGGACTTGCCTGTGGTTCAGGGGGTAAGCTTGCTGATTGCTTTCTTCATCGTAATGGTGAACTTCGGAGTGGACGTGATTTATGGGGTCGTTGACCCGCGCCTACGGGTTGGGGAACGCAAGGAGATAGTGATTTGAAGCGGGCGTTGCGAAGCGTAAATTTAATTCTGGGGGTAATTCTGGTCATGGCCATCGTAATTATGGCCTTCCTCAGCATTGCTTACACTCCCCATGATCCCAATCGTATGAACATTGAGCAACGGTTCCAATCTCCCGGCTCTGCCCACCTTTTAGGCACGGACCAATACGGCCGGGACATCTTAAGCCGGGTGATGATAGGAGCGGTAAACTCCCTCATCGTCGGTTGGGTGGCGGTGGGAATCGGCATGGGGTTTGGAGTTTTACTGGGCTCTCTGGCCGCTTTTTGGCGAGGCTGGAAAGACGAAGGAGTGATGCGGCTGGTCGATACTTTGTATGGTTTTCCAGCCGTTCTCAGCGCCATATTGATTACTTCAATCTTTGGGCCCGGAATCATTAACAGCATGGTGGCCATCGGGATATTCAATATCCCAATTTTCGCCCGTCTCACCCGGGGGGCCTCCCTTTCGATGTGGCAAAGAGATTTCGTAACTTCAGCCCGGGCCGTCGGGCAAAGTAACCAGGCGATCATCTGGCACACCATTTTACCGAATATTCTTTCTCCGTTGATCGTACAGGGAACGGTGCAGTTGGCCATCGCCATTCTGGCGGAGGCGGCGCTGAGTTACCTCGGCCTGGGAACCCAACCCCCTCATGCCAGTTGGGGTAGAATGCTGAGCGAAGCCCAAACCTTCATGGAGATTTCTCCCTGGCTGGCCATATTCCCCGGCCTGGCCATAGCCTGGGCCGTGCTGGGTTTCAACCTGCTCGGCGATGGGTTAAGGGATCTGCTGGATCCGAAATTGACCGAGGCGAGGCCATAAAGGGGGGAATCCCGCCTTGGGCGGGACTCCTTCCCTTGGAAAAGGGAGGAGGAGAGGGATTTAGGATTTGATCAGACAGGCAGTGTCAGGGAAGGCCGGGGTTGAAGATTAGCACCTACAAGCCTGTAGTTTCGTCAAGAGTATGCAATTCGGGATTACTGGTTGTAGCTTAACGACTTCATTCAGTCGCCATTCTTAGCGGCCAGCTGAATCGGTTGTTAATATCAACTTAGCTTCTAGATCATGCCAAGATGCCAATTGCTGGCAAATATTCTATTCTAACGATCGGACTCTTTCGCAAAGACGTATGGAAAAGGTATTGCTATCAAGTCTCCAACGATATACACGATGAAAAACACGACATACCCTGTCGCATATGTCGGAAATTCGCCTGCAATCAGAACAGGAAGAATAACCCCAATGAACCAGACCACCTTATAGGTCAGCTGTAACAACAAAAGAGGCGAAAATTTTAGAGGAGACCGGAGACCTAATATGGATAAGAGGCCGAAGGCAACCCAGACACTGCCACAGATTCCAAAAACGATAGGATCTTGACTCGGCCAGCCAAAGATAGATCGTATGATACTTGGGATTAGAATAATTCCCAAACCTGATCCCCCTGCGTGAATGATGGTCAAAATATACATTCCCTTGAGCCATCCCCATCGGACATTGTTGTCTTGAGACATTATCGGCACCCCCTTTCTTGTATTTGTTATTTATAGGTCACCCTCATATAACGTCTTAAATCATCCGAAACTGTAAGCTGTCGGCTGGATTTGGTGTTTGGCGATACTTTTCAATGGATTTTGAGTCAATATTTAACTTTCCATGACTTATTCCCTTTTTTCTTTAATGCACCTCTTGCCAAGACCTCATGGCCTGTTGCTAAAGCCTAACTTCGTTGCATCTATCTCAATGGTATAGGATCCTGCATGTTTCTCGATCAGACGCAGAATCCATCCGTTTTCTTTATCGACGAAGGTATCATTTCGTTTTGGCCCAATGTCGAAGGGCGCGCCCCTAAACTCAGGTATGTTTGGATGTGCGTCCACAAGCTTCAGGATTCCTTGAGCTTCTTTTATGGTCTCGTCCACATAGTAGATTAAGACACCGCTGCTCGGAAGCACACTGTCGCAGCCTACTTGTTGCCGGTGTTCAAGCAGATAGTATGTGTTGGGTGTAAGCGGAATCTTCACCACTTGAGTGCCTGAAGTCGGCAGTTCTAAAGGATTGAGCTTGAGCTTCAAGAAATCTCCTGGTTTGACTATGGCTACCTGCGGTTCAGCTATCCAACCGAGCCTCAGCTTTGTGAATGAGGACGGCCCAGCTGGAGGCCTATTCGGGTCTACCGTGTGGAAACCCATGAGATCCCATGGACCAATATACTTCGCGTAGTATTGTGTCAGGCCATGCCAGTTGCCTCGGGTCATGTACGCCTTTAGGTCGTATAAGTCTCCAGCCACTCTACGATATCTGGCCAAATTACGCGCCCGCATCCGTGGGAAGTATACTCCCTCCTCATAGCCCCCAAGCTGGTGAATGAACTCGTGGGCAAACATTCCTAAGTGCGCACCTGCTGTAGCCAAGGAGGATCCTCTCACGCTCTGGCCCGAAGGTGTTCTGAACTCCAACCCAGCGAGAGGACCACACATTGCTCCCCCACCAAAGGCATACCATTTTGCTGGTGGGGAAAGTCCAATAACGACGACGCTGTGACGGTACTTCGAGAAGTCAATATCACGATCAGCCAGGCTGATGGCATCGGAAATCAACTCTACCAGGGGCCTAAGATAAGCCACCAAGTCGCCACTGAACCAGTTTTTCTGGCTATTAGTAACTGCGTCTACGGATCTATCGGGTAGCACATACCATTTTTTTGTCATATCTCCGGTAAGCCATGTCTTGCCGTAGGATACTTCCTTGATGTAATCGTTGAGTTCCTCGAAGACTCGTCGGTGAACCTCCTGCCGAGAAAACCTATTTCTGAACTTAGGCAACTCCACGAGGATGACAATAGTCTTCTGCTCGCCTAGGGCATCAACCGCCCTCAGTTCAGGAAGCGGGGGCTTCCGCTCCCCCCGGGTATCAACCGCCTTGGGTTCCGGAACAGGGGATCCTGGCATACCCGAGTGAGGTAGTTGACAGCTGCCTAACAAGAATAAGAACAAAATGAGACCGGCACTCGAGTTAATGAGTGTTATAGCAATAGTATTCAATCTGGATCTCGTGGCTTCTCTGTCTGTCATATTATTTTCCCTTTGCCTAACAGTGATTAGGCCGGTCTACCTTTGACCTTTTCAAGAAGTCTTTTTAAATAATCAGATTCAATTTCTGAAGATTAAAAAAAAATCAAGAATTATCGTGTCCATAAATATAAAAAAACCCCATCTCTCTTTCAAGAAATGGGGTTTCAATTTCTCCTTACCATACCTTCCCTCCGAGCAAGGCAATTGGAGAGCTTATTCCTGAGCGGATGATAGCAGAATGGGTGGGAATGTCAATTCAAAAAGGGGAAGATGATAAGGGAATAATTCGTCAGTACGGTTTAAACATAGTTAAATGCATACCTTTTAAGCTGGAAGGTGAATTCAATAGACCCTAAGCAAGATTAACCACCCTGACCCAAAGCCCCTTCAATGGGGCTTTTTTTATTTTGGGAAATGTGAACTCCACCTACAAGTCCGCAAACGATGTGAATTTAGCAGAGTGAAGATTTGCAATTGAAATAAATGAAGAAGGCTGAGCCTTTGATGCCCCTACCTTTTAAATCCTCTGATTCAAATACCGATTTACTTCATATAATTTTCTCCTGAGTCCCACAAGCCCAAGCAGTGCAGAGCCGAGAAGCAACAGGGTCCCGGGCTCGGAAAATGTTCCAACGGTAACTGTGATTATATTGTGCTCTGTAGCTATCCGACCGCCGTTGACGAGGCCGTACATGTCGAATTCGTATTTCCATGGAGCCAGCCCCGTAAAGGTCACGTCGAAGGAGAAGGTCCCTTCACGCACCGATCGTAATCACCGATGTAGGCACTCGGGACGACAGAAATGCCAAGGCCCATGAGAGAAGGAGCCTCGATACCCCCATCGAGTATTCGTCGAAGGCTTCCCCAATGGCATCAACGATGCTGTCCAGGACGTCAGACCCAAAGCCGGAGTACAAAGTTACGACCGTTGCATTTTTGATTGTGATCGCCTGTTCATAATCGTCGAGATTTCCGTAGAGGTATTCGGCCCCATGTAATTAGGGTTGTCCTAATTGTTCTGCTTTGTGGATGTACCAATCCCATGGTCTGTTAAATTTACGGGCGGAGTTAATGTTTGGACAATTAATTTCACTGCACCGTCAGTTGCGTGCTTCCCGAGATACTCCCTGAGGCGGCAGTGATGGTTGTTCTACCTACTTTACGGTCTGATGTGGCCAGGCCGGTGCTGTCAATCGTAGCCACCGATGTATCTGACGAGCCCCAGGTGACCTGCATGGTTATGTCATGGCTTGTCCCATCAGCATATGTGCCAGTGGCCGTAAACTGCAAGGAATATAGCAAAGGTATGATCGGATCTTTGGGTGTCACAGATATTAAGACTAGGGGTACAGCGGCAACTGTGAGGTTCGTGCTCCCTGAGATACTCCCTGTGGTGGCAGTAATGTTTGTAGTACCTACTGAAACGCCTATGGCCAGGCCGGTGCTGTCAATCGTAGCCACCGATGTATCCGACGAGC
>JAOUFX010000113.1 GCA_029857975.1 Deltaproteobacteria bacterium
GAAGGGAGTTTGGGGCATGGTCCGGGCAATGAGTGCGCAGGCCCTTTGCACATCGGCATGAGGTAAACTTCCAACCCCTGTGGCCAGAAAGCAGGGAAGGAATTTTTTTCTGTCGTCCTTTGCCATTAGAATACGGGAAACACATTGATTTTTTTGAAATTTCATAGTAGGAAATTTCCGTTACCTTGTCAAGATAAAAACAGGAACGCATTGGCCTGAAAAGGGCTGCCGAAGCGCAACTCGGGGCTTTGGTCATCTAAATTTTCGCTTCCTCGGTTCTAATTGAATCGCCCAGCTCATTTTAGTGCTGATCGATGGTTGCGGCGAAGGGAAGGTTATAGGAAATGGGTCAGGGGACTTTTCTAATCAGACGGGGGTACGATATTTTTACACTTCCAGATATTTCGCTCTGGCTTCGGGATGGGTATCTAATTCCCCAATGGTTCCAGAAAATCCGATATGCGCTTTGCCCATCAAATAGACGCGATCGGCCAGAGACATGGCCACCTTGATGTTATGTTCCACCAGTAGAATGGAAACACCGGCCTTATTGATTTCTTCCAGGATGTCCCTAACTTCTTTCACCAGCAGCGGCGCCAGGCCTTCCGTGGGCTCGTCAACCAAAAGGAGTTCAGGATTACCCATCAAGGAGCGGCCAATGGTTAGCATCTGCTGCTCACCGCCGGATAAGAACCTCCCTTGCTGCTTGGCCCTCTCTTTCAACATGATGAAATGGTGGAAAATCCTTTCAATCGTCCATGCGTTCGGATTATTAGGATCGGATATCTTTCCTCCTTTAACCCCGATATCCAGATTGTCCAGCACAGAGAGATTGGGGAAGATTCGCCTATCCTCAGGGACATAACCGATACCGGCCCTGGCCACTTTGTAAGGGGGATAACCGGTAATATCTTTACCCTTAAAGGTGACCGTCCCTGATTTTGGTTTGACTAAGCCCATGATACTCTTCAGGGTTGTGCTTTTCCCCATGCCGTTTCGACCCAGTAGCGCGACAATTTCTCCTGGGATAAGGGTTAAGGAGATTCCCTGTAAAACATGGCTCGTCCCGTAGTAGGTATTCAGATCTTGGGCTTCTAATAACATATTTGTTTACCCCACGAAAGAATGCAGAGCGCATGGCGTTAAAACCTAAGAACTTGATTGTATAGGAATTTCCTTTTTTGGACACAGATGAACACAGATTTTCAGGATATTAAAGGAAAAAAACAAAGAAAATAATTATCTGTGTTTATCTGCGAAAATCTGTGTCCTATTAAGTTTAAAACTGAAACTTGAAACTACTTTCCCGCTATGCGCTAGGCGTATTTTTGTTAGGCCTCCAGTTCTCCCAGGTAGGCATCCTTCACCGCTTGATTCTGCCGGATCTCAGCCGGAGGTCCCGTCGCCAGAATCTGTCCATAATGGAGTACCGTGATGCGGTCCGCCAGAGAAAAGACCACATCCATATCATGCTCGATGATGACCACGGTTTTGCCCTCGGTAAGCCGCTTGATCAACTCAACGGCGTAATGCGTCTCATCCCGGGACATGCCGGCAGTGGGCTCATCGAGCATGACTAACTCCGGGTCTGTCGCCAAGGCCATGCTGATCTCCAAAGAACGATGTTTCCCGTAGGACAACACAGCAGCCGGCAGATTCCGCTCCCGGTCTAAATTGATCCGTTTTAAAATCTCGTCGGTTTCTTTGGTTATGTCCTGCATCTTATCCACCTTGCCGAACAAATGAAAACGGATCCCCTTTTTGGAAAGGACGGCCAGCCGAATGTTCTGAAAAGCGGTCAACCGATTAAAGGTACTGGTAATCTGAAAAGAACGACCCATGCCCAGGCGCGACATCTCGTGGGGCCTGGATCCGGTAACCTCCTTTCCTTTGAAGAACACCTGCCCCCGGCTCGGATGGTATGTCCCGGTGATGACGTTGAAAAGGGTCGTCTTCCCCGCCCCATTGGGCCCAATAACAGCGTGCCGCTCTCCTTCCTGTACCTGCAAATTGACATCGAACAGCACTTCCAAACCCTTAAAATCGTGATACAACCCCTTGGTCTCCAGGATGTTCATGAAGCCTTCTCCAATTTAACGCCGGAGGCAGAACGCGCCAACCATTTTTGTTTCAGAATTCTGACCCCACCCATAAACCCCATGGGCGCAAACATGATGACCAGAATAAGGATCAAGCCCGCCACCAGTTCAACCCGATCCGTATAGCGGGTGGTCAGTTCCTCCAAAATTTGCATGATCGCCGCGCCACAGATGGGGCCAAAAAAGCTGCCCAGGCCTCCGACCAAAGTATTGATAACCGCTCCAAAGGAAACAAAAATACTAAAGGCGCTATCGGCTGCAATCAGGTTTTGAAACAACGCAAAAATGGAGCCGGCGACTCCGGCAAAAGCTCCGGCAACAACATAAACCACGGCCTTGGTCTGCGGCACCTTAAACCCCAAGTAGTCGATCCGCATGGCGTTATCCCGGACACCGACCTGAATTTGGCCAAAGGGCGTCTTCGTAAAAAACCACATAATCCAGAGGCTTACCCCCAGGACGACTATTACAAAATAATAAAAGTTCTCCGGGGCTTTCATATTAATCGATACCACTCCCGGAATGCTGAACGGCGGTATGGGAAACCCTCCAATTCCGTCCTCACCGCCAGTTATGCCTCGCAATTTGAGAGCCAGGATATACATGAGCTGGCCAAAGGCGAGGTGCAGCATGGCAAAGGCTGAGCCGGTGACCCTGACGACTATAGGGCACAAGATAAGGGCAAAGACAATTGCCGATAGCAAACCGATCCCCACTGCCCCTAAAAGGGGTAACCCGGCGATATGCTTTAAAGCCAGGGCCGTGCCATAGCCTCCGACACCAAAAAACATGGCATGGCCAAAACTAAAAAGCGCGGTGTAGCCAAGCAGCAAATTAAAAGAGACGGAATAAACGGCAAAGACAGCGAAAGTTACAAACAGGTTGGTATAGTAGATACCAAAAACCTTGGGGTATAAAATAAGGATAACGATTAACCCCGCCCATAAAATCCCCTGAAGCTTTTTATTCATCATTCCCTTTCTCCGAAGAGGCCCATGGGTCGAATCGCCAGGACGATAGCCATGAAAGCGAACATCAGGACCGGCGCAAGCGAAGAAACGAATTGTACACCATAGGAGCTCAGCAACCCAAATATAATGGAGACGATAAACGCTCCCGCGAGGCTGCCGAATCCCCCCGTAATCACCACCACAAAGGCATCCATGCCCATTTGGGCCTCCAGCCCGGGAAATACCGTGACTATGGGTGCGATCGCCACCCCGGCCACCCCGGCCAGCCATGTGCCGACTCCAAAAACAAACGTGAAGACCAAGGGGATATTGATGCCGAGGGCATTGACCATATTGGGGTCGGAAACGGCCGCGCGTACGATTTTGCCCAAACGGGTTTTATACAGGAGTAAGGCCATGATCGTCAAAACGACCAACGACAATCCGATAACGAACAGTCGATAGAGAGGATACTCCATACCTGCAATCGTCACCAATCCGCTCAAAATCGGAGGGATTTTGACCGGCAGGCTCTCCGTTCCCCAGAAGATCTTCACCGAGGCCAAGATGATCAGCGAGACTCCCACAGTTACGACCAATTGACTCATCAGCCCGAAAGCATGTATTTTTCTAAGAAGAAATCTCTCCATGAGAATTCCAAAAAAAGCAGTGACCACCGGCGCCAGGAGCAAGGCCACCCAAAAATTTCCGGTCATGGATAAAAACTGGTAACAAAAATAAGCGGAAAGCATGAAGAAAGCGGTATGGGCAAGGTTCAGAATGTCCATCATACCGAAGATCAGGGTGAGGCCGGAGGCCACTAAAAAAAGTACCATGCCATAAGCGAGTCCGTGTATTCCCTGGGCAACATACATCGCAGTCGTCGGATCCATCAGATTACCCTCTCAAGAAAAAATGCGCATGGAGCATGGCGCCAAAAACCTGGAATTGGAAACCCGAAACTTGAAACTGTCTTTTATTGCGCCATGCCCTATGCGCTTTGCGCTATGCGTTTTTATTTATTCTCCCCAATCATTCTTCCCTTTGCACCGGTCCAGCTTCTGATCCATCAAAGGCAGAACCTTTTCCGCCGGGATCTTGAACGTCGGCCCGGCGCTGGAAGTGCCCTTGAACCAGTAATAGGGCGGAATGTTGAAAGACACTTTCTGCTGCTCGGGAGGGACATATTCCCATACGTGCAGGTCCTGGATCGCCTTATGGTCGCAGGGTCTCATTTTCATGATTTTCCCGTTTACATACTGGTAGCTGTCCCCCTCAAAGACTTTGATGATCTTTTCCGGGTCCGTGCTCTTGGCCCTTTCAATCACACTCAGGAGCCAATAGGTCTGCTGGATGTATGAGCCTATGTTTCCAGTCCCGTGTTCGTAAAGCCTGGTGTTGAAAGGCGCCTGCCACTTGGTTTTCCACAGGTTGTTCCAGGTTTTATAATATTTAATCTGTTCAGGTGTCTTGAAAGTGGGTAACTCCGCCCCATACTGGCTGAGCTGGACATTTCCTTTCGTTCCTTCAACCCCGACCTCGTGAAGGAAATTGGGCTCGTCCAGGAAAATGTGGGCAAAGGGGAGTTTGATTCCCATTTGTCTCGCCTGCTTGAGGAGGTTGGCTGCGTCCGGAATCCAGTCACCGGTGTAAACGACCTCGGCTCCGGAAGCTTTTATCTTCGTCAGGTAAGGGGCAAAGTCGGTCAAGAACAGTTTATGGTAGTCTTCGCCGACAATCTCGCCTTGAGGATAGTACTCTTTCAAGCCCTTTTTAAACCCGGCGGCCATGGAGTGACCGAACATGTAGTCCTGGCAGAGGATGTAGAACTTTTTTTCTTTTTTCCTGATTTGGGCATAATAATAGGCTATGCCACGTCCGATCTGATCGCAGGAAAAAGAGGTAAAGAAAGAATACCGGGAGAAATTCGTGGCGTCATTGAGCTCGTCGGACAGAGCAGCGGTGTTCTGGGTAATGACTTTGTATTTTTCTCCGACGTCGTTGATCACTTTCATCAGGTTGCTGCCATTGGTGCCCCAAAGCACATGAACCTTTTCCTGCAAGACCATCCTTTCACATATCTTCTTGCCCTGGTCCGGCTTGGACATGTGATCGGCCTTGATCATTTGCACCAGCTTCTTCTTACCATCAACCAGGATGCCGCCCCTCTTGTTGATGTCATGGGCAACCCACAGGGCACACATCCAGTATATTTGCCCAACTACGGCGGCAGGCCCGGAGTGAGAGGCCACAATGGCGATCTTGATGGTATCCCCGGTCGGGATCACCGGGTTGTTCGGATCAAAGTCGGACATATCCCCCATTTTTTTGACATCAAATGCGTCATTAACCGCCCTGGCTTGGGGTGCGCCGAATAAAAAAACAGTAAACATAAAAATGAACCCTATCACGATCCATCGCCCGTGAACTTTGCTAGTTGCTTTCATTTTCTCCTCCTTTCCGTTTGTTAGGGTTTTTAAAATTCAGCCCCGGAGTCCTCAAAGGATTCATCCATTTTAATAAGGATGATTAAAAATGTTCCTTCTCCCTCTCTATGATCTCCCAACAGTCAACCTCTGAATCCCCTTCTTTCACCGCAATACATCAAAATGCAACGAACCTCGCCAATACAGAACATTGATTAATCTTTGGCTTATCTCTTGGAAAGGAATTTCTTTTGAAGAACACAAAAGAGTTCTCTGATGAAATTAAACTATCTTCGCTTTCACCTCCTTTTTTGATCAAATATACTTCCAGTGAAGTGGTCATTGCGAGGAA
This sequence comes from Deltaproteobacteria bacterium, assembly GCA_029857975.1. Next base: position 5,828 of record JAOUFX010000113.1, read on the forward strand.
TCCCACCAGGGCGGGATTCCTAAGGACAATCCATCGAATGTCAGCGTGCTTACGACATTCCCTTTTAATTGCTGATGTTGAAAAAAAAGAAATTCCTCCGATAGGAACGTTGGGGTTTCAAATAAGAACTTTCGGCAAACTTTTTATCGTTTACCTTCAGAAAGATCAGAGTTACGTTTTTCACCGATTATCCATTGTCTTAGGGAGGTTCCGAATATTCATAAATAAATATCAAGTAGATGTCAAGTAAAAAACTGCGAAACAAAAACTCCTTCACCCCTAATCCGTAATCAAATAACCTGGCAGAAAAGGAAGATCGCCTTGGAGTAGCATAAATCCTATGGGTAATGTGTTAGCAGGGTTGCTTATTTACTTGCGCAAATATTCCAAAAACATTAAAATTTTCTTGATTTCATCCTTTTTCAGGGGCCGCCAAGTAGCCATGGGAGAAAAATACATAACGCAAGAAAATCGCTTAAGGGCTCTCAAAAAAAGCGGAAAAAAGGAAATGGCTATCCAATGAACCTAAAACTTTCTGAGGAGCCCGGATGAAATCCTTAAGGCCTCCCGAACCGGCAGACGGGGAAGATCGTTTCCTTCAGGCGCAATCCCTCATGGAGAGAGTCTTCGGCTTCCGGGATTTTCGCCCCGGGCAGGGAGAGGTTCTCGATTCTATCCTTGCGGGCGAGGATACGCTGGTCGTCATGCCCACCGGAGGGGGGAAGTCCCTCTGCTATCAGCTGCCGGCCCTGGTCCTGCCCGGTGTGTCCCTGGTCATATCCCCCCTCATCGCCCTGATGAAGGACCAGGTGGATACCTTACGCGTCCGGGAACTTCCGGCGGTTTCCATCCATAGCCTCATGAGTATCCGGGAACAGGAAGAGGCCTTGGAAAAGATCCCCCTGGGAGCCTACAAGATGATCTATGTCTCCCCAGAACGTCTGCGGAACGGCCCGTTCATAAGCGCCCTGAAGAAACAGCCCGTATCGATGGTGGCCGTAGACGAAGCGCACTGCATCTCCGAGTGGGGACATGATTTCCGACCTGATTATCTGCGGATCGGCCAGGCCCTCGACTGGCTGGGCCGGCCGCAGACCATTGCCCTCACCGCTACAGCGACCGCGAGGGTCCGGGAAGATATCATCACCCAGCTGAAGCTCCGGGCTCCGCGGCAGTTTATCACGGGCTTCGACCGGGAGAACCTCTTCTGGGAGGTCTCACCCGTAAGGGGTGCCAAAGAAAAGCTGTCCTTGGTTACCCGGCGGCTGCAAAGCTTTTCCGGTGGGGCGATCGTTTACACGGGAACGCGGAAGAGCGTGGAATCCATCGTCGGCCACCTAAGGAACCAGGGAGTTACCGTAGATGGATATCACGCCGGGATGGAAGATGAAGAACGCACCCGGGTGCAGGAAGAATTTTTGGAAGGCCGCCTGAACCTCATCGTGGCCACCAACGCTTTCGGCATGGGCATCGACCGCTCGGACATCCGCATGGTCATCCACCATCAAATGCCGGGAAGCATCGAGTCCTACTATCAGGAATCCGGACGGGCCGGCCGTGACGGTGAGCGGTCCGCCTGCCTTCTTCTTTTCTCGCCGGCAGACCGCCGTCTCCAGGAATTCTTCATCGAAGCCAGCTATCCCGCCCCGGAAGTTATCCTGGCGGTTCACCGCACGCTGCTGCAGAGGCCGGAAGACCCGATCTGGTTGACCTACCGGGAAATCGGAATGCTCTGCCAGCCGCCAGTGGCTGACGTGGCCGTGGCTTCCGTCCTCAAGATCCTGGAAGAGGCGGGGGTGGTGCACCGCCTCCATCGGTATGAGAACCGGGCCGAGCTTTATCTCCGGGTCCGGCCGGCAGCCATCCTCCAATCCCTGTCGAAAAAATTTTCCGCCAAAGCGGCTTTTCTGAAAATCCTCGGCGGCCACTATACGGATGAAGAGCTAATGGAAGGAATTCAGTTCCTCCCGGACGAGATGGCCGCCAAAGCCGGCTTTTCCAAAGAGGCTTTCCGGAGATTGATAACGGACCTGGAAGAAAGGGAGGAGGGAGCGTATATTCCCCCTTTCCGGGGCAGGGGCCTCCGTATGCTTTCGCGCCTGTCCTCTGCCGAGCTGAA
>JAOUFX010000114.1 GCA_029857975.1 Deltaproteobacteria bacterium
GTCACCGGGGCCTTTTGGCCTTATGGACGCCGTAGGTCTCGATGTAGTTTATGATATTGAAATTGTTTATTACAAGGAATCCAGCGAGCCGAAGGACCGGCCGCCGAAAGCCTTAAAGGCGATGATCAATCGGGGAGAACTCGGAGTGAAGACCGGCAAGGGGTTTTATACCTATCCTGACCCGGAGTTCAGGCGCCCCGGTTTTTTGAAGGCATCGTCGTAAAGGAGGACCTTTCCTTCCGGGCCCTTGCACGGCAGGCAAGATGAACCCATTTTAATGAAGCTCTACCTCAGAAGTTAGAAGGTGGTAAATGAATTGAGGGCCCGGTAGAGGTTTTTATGGTTAGCTTGAAAGAGATGCAAAAACTCGAGGATGCTCTCCGGCCATATGAGAAGAAGCTTCAATCCCAGGAAAAACTGCGAAGGCTGCTCGGGGTCAATGAAGTTGAGCGACCCACTTACGAAAGGTATATCATTAAACCCATCGAGCGCTTCGACCGACGGAAGAACGCCTTTCTAACCCTTTTGGCGAACAACCCTTTCGGGGCAGAATTCCGCACGCGATTCCGGGAACGCACAGGGGTAGATCATTACAGCTCTCCTTTACCCTACAGCGAGTTGAGCCCGGAAGACCGAATCGGCCAAAGCTTAACGGCAGCATCATGGAGGTTGTGCCGCGAGTACGAACCTAAGAGCCTGCCGATAACCGACTCAGGGGGGCGGGTAGAAATAACTGATCGGGTGGAAATGACCCGGCTCATCAAAAAAGTAGCTCTTTTTTTCGGCGCGGAGCTGGTGCGCATAACCAGGATAGACCCACGCTGGATATACCAAGATGTCGACATTTCTCATCCTTACGCCATCATCGCAGTTGTCTCCCATCCTCGCCCCCTGAATCAAACTTCGCCTTCTCATCTTTCCAGCTTAGCCGTTGCTCACACGTACTCTAACTTAAAATTTATAACGACCCAACTGGCTGATTTTATTCGCGGGCTAGGTTACGATGCCGTATATCGCGAAACGCTGGGGAGGAATCCGGAAATGTTAATGGTGCCCATGGCCATTGATGCTGGCGTGGGAGAATTTGCCCGCAACGGACGAGTCTTGTCTCCCGAATTTGGTATCAATATGCGTCTAAAGGCGGTTACCACCGATCTGCCCATTGAGCCGGACAAACCGATTTCTTTTGGCGTTCATGAGTTCTGCCTGTCTTGTGAAGAATGCGCCAGGCAATGCCCAGCCGGGGCCATACCTTTCGGCCCACCATCCGAAAAATTAGCGGATCCTTTACACAACAATCCCGGTTTTCGCAAATGGTACATCCATGCCGAACGATGCCTGACTTTCTGGGCGGTCAACCGGAAAAAATGGAGCACATGTGGCGGTCGCTGTATCAATTTTTGCCCATGGAATAAGCCGATCCGTTTTTGGCACAATATGGTTCGGTGGGCCGCCATCCATTCGCCGGCAAAGCTCAAAAGGATTCTCGCATTAGCAGACCGATTTTTCTGTCACGGTAAATGAAGGATCGTACTTCCTGTTCATCAACCTTAATTGGAGAGCTTACAATATAAAGGCTGATTATTTGATAGGCCATTCGTCTCTCTCTTGCAAGACGTCGCGGTAGACCTCCAGAGCATCGTTCACCGCGGGCATTCCGGCATAAGGAGCGACCTGGAAGATGATTTCGGCGATTTTTCTGGGATCGCAACCGACATTCAAGGCCGCATTGACATGGAGCTTAAATTCTTTTGTTGCCCGCAGAGCGGCAAGCATAGCACAGGCGGCCATCTGTCTTTCCGGGAGGGAAAGAACCGTACGGGAATAAAGGTTGCCGGTTATGAATTTGGAAAAATCGTTGGCCAGATCCCGGTTAAACTCCTTCCACATTAAATAGGGAGGATCAATTTTGGCTCCTTGACTAAATAATTTTCGAGCTGTTTCTTGGGTTCTTTTTCTGATTTCCTCTTCATTCATCTTTGGCACTCTCCTTGTTTTCTATAGTTTCCATATTCAGGCCCTCCTATTATGGCGACAGTATTGTCAAAATTTAACCACAGAGAACACGGAGAAAATATTAGGTATCAATATATTATGAGAGACTTTATTTTCTCCCCCTCTGTGCCCTCTGTGGTTTCATATCTTATCCTCGCTGGGGGGCAGGTCCTGAATCAGATGTCGCCGCGAAGGTGAGGGCTCCCGAAGGACAGTAGGTAACGCAGCGGGGACTGGCCTGGTGGATACACAAGTTGCACTTCGACGCCATCTGGCGGGATGGGTCAAAGGCAATGGCCCCAAAAGGACAGGCCTCAAGGCACTTCTGGCAACCATTGCACTTCTCTTCGTTCAGGAGGATAAGGCCATCCTTGATCTGCTCAATTGCCCCTGCTGGACAGACAGATACACATGGCGGAAAAGCACAGTGTTGGCAAACTTTTAAATTTAAGGGAATCCAGGGTGTCCCCTCGTTGGTTATTTCTGCACCCTTTTCTACTTGGATCCACCGAATTCCAGGGGGCAACTGATATTCTCCTTTACAGGCGACCTCACAAGCAAAACAGCCCACGCATAATTTGGGTTCAAAAACCAGGCGATTCATTGTAGCCTTCTTTCTTGACCTTCAAATCAGAGATGCACTTTCCGCATCAAGTTGCTTTATAAATTTTGCATAGTAGCGCCCGTAATTGGTAAGTTCCCATAGCCGGATCATAGGGAGGTCCGTTACGGGTGAGGACGTTGGCGTTTGATTGCCATAGACCGTGATCTGGTGCGGCTTGTTCGGGAAACCACCAACCATGGGGAATGTGGACGACCCGCGGGTCGATTCCTTCGGTAAGCCTGGCTTTCTGTTTAATTTTTCCACGCGGGGTCTCAATCCCCATCCAGTTTCCATCATCGATTCCAAACTTTCTGGCAGTTTCCGGGTGGATTTCTGCCAGAGGGTCGACCTCAATCTCTCGCAAGTAGGGGATTTGCCGGCCTTCGGAATGAAAGAAAACAGGTGACTTGGTACCCGTCGTAAGAATGAGAGGATATTCGCCAATGAGTTCGGGTGAATTCAAAGGGCTTTCCGGCAATTCAGAATACCCCGGAAGCGGGTCATATTCTAACCGCTCTAAAATGGAAGAATGGAGTTCCACCTTTCCGGATGGCGTTGCAAAGCCTACCTTTTGGTGTTTGTAGTATTTTTGGGGGACCGTAATATATCCAAGTTCTTTTATTTGCTCGAAATTAACAGCCAGGGGCTGAAGCTGGTAGTTTATGACCTCCTCCAGGGGTTCGGTACCCCAGGGTAATTTGAGTTTTTTAGCCAGATCGATCATGATCTCTTGGTCTTGTCTGGCTTCACCTACCTGGGTAATCTTCTGCTGGACCAACACGACATTTTCAGCTCGGAGAGGATATCCTCGTACTAAATTTACCTCAAGCCAGGTAGCGGCGGGTAGAACAATATCGGCCATCTCGGCGGTTGGGGTCATATAGATATCCGTTACGACCAGAAGATCGAGATTTGATAAGGCTTGATGGACTTCCTGAGAATTGGCATAAGTTAATAAAGCATTGTTGCCAAAGATCAGAAAGGCTTTTACGGGATATGGCTTCCCGGTGAGCATGGCCTGGAATACTGTGGGGGCATGAGCGGAGGGGACCAAAGCTTCCCGGCTGGATAGCAACTTGAACTGATCCGCTCCCAAGCGCTTTTCATGCATTTCCGGCGGCAAGCGGTCGTAGCCGGTAGGGAAATGCCTCAAAGCGTGCATCCCAAAGATATTGCCTCCGGGGACGTCTATGTCTCCGGTCAAAGCGGTTAATACTGCGATGGCCCGGAGGTTTTGCAGGCAATTGGGAGTCTGCTCCAGCGCCACGCCCCACTCTAAACAGGATGGCTTGTTGGTGGCGAACATTCTGGCAGCCTGGATGATTTTTTCCGCCGGAACCCAGGTGATCTGCTCGGCCCATTGAGTCGTACATCCTTGCACGCGTTTCCGTAATTGATCAAAACCGACGGTCCAGCGATTTATGAAATCAGAATTAAATAAGTTGTCATCGATGATTACTTTGATCATCGCCAGGGCAAGGGCGGCATCGGTCCCCGGCCGAATCTGCAGCCAGAGGTCCGATATCGATGCCGTTTCAGACAGGCGTGGATCCACGGTAATGATCTTCGAGCCCCCTTTCCATGATTGTAAAAAACGAAAACCCATTTCCCCGTCGGGACTCGTGTGGACCGGATTGTGCCCCCAAACCAAGATAGAAGATGGCCTGGTGGTGCCGTAATAATCGCAGATGATCAAATCGCCAAAGGTAAGCTTACTGGCCGTTACCCGGGGAAGGAAGCACTGGGCCTGTCCCGGGGCACACCAGTTGGGTGTTCCCAAGGCGTTGGCGAAGCGAATAGTGAATGGGAAATGATGTCTCCCCGTACCTTGGCCGACAGCGATTGCCTCCACGCCGTATTTCCCTTTGATCTGCTTGATTTTGGCGGCAATCTTATTCAAGGCTTCGTCCCAGTTGATTCTTTGCCACTTTCCCTCTCCCCTGGATCCTTTCCGCATTAGGGGATACTGCAGGCGCGCGGAATTATATACATGTTGTAGGCTGGCCAATCCTTTGGCGCACATGGCTCCTTTGTTCAGAGGAGAGTCGGGATCACCTTCAATGCGCGTGATCCGGGCATCTTGGGTAGAGACGAGTACCCCACACCCCCCATGGCACATGCCGCAGCTACTGCGGTAAACCTTTTCCTTTTGGTTAAGTTTATGTTTCATCTTGGCCCCTGTTAATCCTCTAACATGGCCACCGCCCGTACCCAACCGGCGCTCGCCCCTTCGATCTTGATGGGAAATGCCGCCACTTTGAATCCAAAAGGTTGGGGGATTTTATCCAGGTTCGCCATCCTTTCGATATGGCAATACTCCTTTTCCTTGCCCACCCAATGGGCCTCCCAAAAGTGCTCCTTTTTCCCGGCCTTTAATTCAGCAACCATGACTTCAAAAGGCCGATCCCAGCCCCAGGCATCCGTGCCCGTGACTTTGACGCCTTGATTCAAAAGCCAAAGGGTGGCTTCACGAGTCATGCCGGGATGCATTTCCTCGTAGCCCGGCTCACCATAGCGTTTATAGATGTCCGTTCGAATCAGGATGATGTCGAATGGCTTTACGGTGTAAGCTATTCTGGCCAATTCTTGTCGGACTTCTTCCGCCGTGATCCCCTCCCCCTTCTTTTTATGATGGAAGTCCAGAATCACTCCATCCCCATAGCACCACTCCAGGGGAATCTGGTCGATCGTCTTCGAAGGTTTGCCTTCCGACGTGGGCCAAAAATGATAGGGGGCGTCCAGATGGGTGGTATTATGCGTTCCCAGAGTTACGGTTTCGGACGCGCAGTATTTTCCACCGGGGAACTCCTCCGCTTTCATCCCGTACATTTCCGCAAAAAATTTCGGAGTATCCTCGTGGCGGCGGTAAATAATCTGGGGCATTACCTTTAAATTGCCCCGCAGGCTTACGGTCACGCTCAAGTCAATAATTTTGGCCAATTTACCCTCCTTCTGTTCATCGGCGGATTGAATTTAATCCATCCAATTGCGGCGTTCTCGTTTCAGGAATTTATTTGCCCATCATTCTCTGCGGGAGAAACAAGGCGATCTGCGGGAAAGCGATGTACAAGGCCAGGACAATGAGATCGACGATAAAAAATGGAAGGATTCCTTTGATTACATCGTTCAGAGCGACATCTTTCACCACTCCTTTCACGATAAACAAACTCAAACCAAAAGGAGGGGTGATCAGAGCGATCTCACACTGCATGACCATTAAAACGCCGAACCAGATGGGGTCGAAACCGAGCTTCTCTATGGCCGGAAAGATAATCGGCATGGTGATGAACAGGGCGGCGATCATATCGGCGAACGTGCCGATAACCAGGTACATAATCATAACCCCGATCAAAATAATAATGGGCGAAAAGGGTAGCCCGGTGATGAATTCGGAAACCATCGTCGGGATCCGGGTGATGGTCAAAAAGTACCCGAACATAAATGCGCCCGCAATGATCAGAAAAATCATGCCCGTGACCTTGGCGGCACCCAAGAGGGTTTCCGCAAATTCCGACCCGCTTTGCCTTTTCTTCAAATTCGCCAAGAGAAAGGCCCCAAAAGCCCCAACCGCACCCGCTTCGTTTGGGGTAAATACTCCTGAATAGATGCCTCCCAAGACGAGAATGGCAATCAAAAGAATCCCCCAGACGTGCACGAGGGATCGAAACCGCTCTTTCCAGGTGACTTTTTCTGTCAGCAGTGGGGCCAGCCGGGGGTTTCTTTTAACCCGGAAATAAGTGAGGAACATAAACCCAAAAGCCAAAAGAAGTCCGGGGATAATGCCCGCAATCAGGAGCTTTCCCAAAGACACTCCGGTAATGATGCAATAAATCACCATCAGAATGCTCGGAGGGATCATCTGGGCAATCGGCCCAACCGAAGCCACTGTTCCGCAGGCAAGCAACTTGTCGACCCCCCCCTTGCGCATTTCCGGGAGGCAGACGGATGCCAACACCGTGGTGGAGGCAAGCCCGGAACCGGAAGCCGCCCCGAAAGCCGATCCGGCCACGATGGTGGCATGAACCAGCCCGCCGGGAATGTTTCCCACCCATTTGCGAGCCATGTGAAAAAGATCCGTAACCAGGCCCGCCCGGGCAAGGAAAGATCCCATAATGAGAAAGAGAGGAACGACGCTGAAACCGTAGGTGGCGATGGCCGAATAGGGAACCAATCCGGCCATTTTAAATGCGGCCGTTGTTCCCGAGACGGCCCAATAACCTAAAAATCCAACAAAAGCCATGGCAAAAGCGACTGGAACTCTTAGGACTAAGAGCAACAGCATTGCCCCTAAGCCGATCCAACCGATTTCCTGTTGACTCATCTACCCATTCCCCTCCGTCTGACCGGAATGGTCTAATGTTGGCCGCAGTAATTTCGTGCAGCCGAAGATAATATCCAGGATCAGGCGCAGGCAAAAAAGGCCCGTCCCGATGGGCAGAACACTTTTTGCGGGCCACAAGGGCAAATGAACAATGCCCATCGTATAATCCTCGTTGACCCACGCCTCCCAGGCAAGACGGCCGCTCTGCCAGGTAATCATCAAAAAGATGAGGAGCCCGATGATGTAACCAAAAAGATCCAACCCATCCTGTAATTTTTGGGGCAGCCGGGATGTCACCAGTTCAATTTTTATATGATCCTTGATCGACTGCACGTAGGCAATGGCCAGATAAACCAAACCAACCATCATAAACTCAGTCAATTGGAAAATATCCGGCAACGGGGCGTTGAAAATATACCTTAAGATCACATCCAGGGTTGTCGGAAAAATCATGATAAAAACCAGTCCCGCGGCGGCATAACATGCCGCCCGTTCGATGGTTCTTTGGGTTTTGTCGATCGCCGACAGGATCTTCATATCCCCACCTCGGATTTCAGAATAAAAATGTTTGGGGCCGGCCAAGTTGCTCCTGTCCAGCCCCAAACATTTTCAGGGGAATCTGTTGCCATGGGGGGCCCGACTTGACCCCCTGTTTTTGCCGGCTCTATTTAAAAGGATCTAAGCGCGCATTTTTCTCCACCAGTTCCATATACCTGTCCAGGATTTTGGCTCCGGGCAGCCCCCTTTTATCCTGCTTCTCGGCCCACCGGCGCCATACCATCTCCTTGGCAATTTTTTTCGTCTCGGCCATCATTTCATCCGAAGGCTCGGTGACTTCGACGCCCGCGGCCTTAAACTTGGCCATATACTTTCCATCGCCGGTGATTTGATAGATTTGTTGGCATGCTTTGGCATGTTCGGGCGGCAGGCTGTCAATCATCTTCTGCAAGTCAGCCGGCAGTTTCTTCCAAACGTCCAGATTCATGCCCTCGGGCCC
>JAOUFX010000115.1 GCA_029857975.1 Deltaproteobacteria bacterium
CTTATTGATGAGACCACTTTGCTGAAAGCAGTGACCGGTACCAAGGCTCTGAAACTGGAGGACTACCGGGCAGTTTTCTCCGGCCATCCTATGTTTACCCATGTTTTTGTGTTCGCTGATTCCGACATCAAAGATATTCCCGACTTTAAGGGGAAAAAAGTGGCGGTGGGAGCTCCAGGCAGCGGCAATGAGGTCGGGGCAAAAGTGATCCTTGGAGAATACGGCCTTTCCTACAAAGACATAACTCCCCAATGGCTTTCCTTTGCCGAGCAGGTCAACGCTTTTAAGGATAAAAATACAGATGTGGGATTCATCGCTGCCGGCGTGCCAACTTCGGGAGTCCTCGATATTACCACAACCGTTTCCGTCCGCTTTATCCCCCTGACGGAAGCCAAACTAAAATCGATCGAGGACAAGAACCCGGCCTTCTTCCTTAACCTTCTGCCCGCCAATACCTATAAAGGCCAGACCAAGGATGTGATCGGAATGGGTTCGGCGGGTACGATCACCGTCCATAAGGACATGGATGAAACTACCGCCTACTGGCTCTGCAAGGTCATAGCTGAACACTGGAAAGAATTGGCGGAGATTCACCCCGCTGGAGCTACCTACCGGCTGAATCGAATTTATGACGGCGTAGGCATCCCGTTCCATCCCGGGGCGATCAAGTATCTCAAAGAAGTGGGGGTCTGGGACAAGCGGCCGGCCCGTTTCCGGAAGTAACCTTTGCGGCCACGTCATAAGGAACTGAGAGACAACATCCGAAGGAGGATGAGTCATGCGCCAGTTTCGGGGGGGTATGGCCTTATTGGTAACGGCCATAGGGGTCACCTGGTCAATATTTCAGCTCTGGACTGGCGGCATCGAAATAATGGTGGCCATGCGGCAACGGGCCATCCACCTCCTGTTTACGGAGATCCTCATCTTCCTCCTGTTCCCCCTGCGCAAGGACTGGGTCAACAGCCAGCTGGCGTTGGCCTTTGACCTGGTCCTGGCCGGCCTCAGCGCCATCGCCGGCATCTATATTTACACCCAATACGAAGTACTCACCCTCAGGATCGGCATCAGCACCCTCCCCGATCTTATCCTGGGCTCCATCGCCACCGTTCTCCTGCTGGAGGCGACCCGGCGGGCCATTGGTCCCTTCCTGACCGGCATTGCCGCAGTATTTCTCCTTTATGCCTACTTTGGACAATATGCTCCGGATCTGTTCGCTCACCGGGGATATCCGATCGCCCGCATCGTCAGCCAGATGTATCTCACCACCGAGGGTATGTATGGGCTGGTATTGGGGGTTTCGGCAACCTTCATTTATCTCTTTGTTTTGTTCGGGGCATTTCTAAAAGCTTCCGGGGGAGGACAGCTGTTCATCGATCTGGCTTACGGCCTATTCGGTCGGGTGCGCGGAGGGCCGGCCAAGGTAGCCGTGGTCGCCAGCGGCCTCTTTGGTACGGTTTCTGGCAGTGCGGCTGCCAATGTTGTCGGAACGGGCACTTTCACCATTCCCCTGATGAAAAGCATCGGCTACCGGTCCCACTTTGCCGGAGCCGTTGAAGCGGTCGCTTCTGCCGGCGGGCAACTGATGCCGCCCATCATGGGCGCTGCGGCTTTCATTATGTCCGAGATCCTCCAAATTCCCTACATCAAGATCTGTTTGCATGCCCTGCTGCCCGCGCTACTCTACTATTTTTGCGCTTTCATCATGGTGGACTTGGAGGCAGCCAAGACCGGCTTAAAAGGAGTGCCTAAGGAGGGTCTCCCTAAGGTGGGGCGGATCCTGCGGGAGCGGGGGCTCTTGTTACTGCCGATTCCGGTCCTGATTTACATTCTTGCCGTAGTCCAGGCAACGCCCATGAAAGCGGCCTTCTGGGCGATTATCACAACCTTCGGTCTGCTCGCTGCTCAAACCGTGCTCAACCTGGTCCGGGTCCTGGGAGGAAAGGGATCCCTTTGGCAAGCCGGGGTTTCTCTCCTCCGCCAAACCACAACGGCAATGCATGAGGGAGCAGTGGGCACGTTGATCGTCGCCTCGGCCTGCGCCACGGCTGGCATTGTTATCGGGGTGACCAACCTGACCGGGCTGGGATTGAAACTTTCGGGTATCTTAGTCGATTTATCCCATGGTTACCTCCTGGCTCTTCTGGTGCTGACCATGATCGCTTCCATCATCCTGGGGATGGGCTTGCCGACGACCGCCTGTTACATCCTGCTCGCTGTCCTGGCTGCGCCGGCCCTAATTAAAATGGGAGTGATGCCCATCGCCGCTCACCTCTTCGTCTTTTACTTTGGGATCATTTCGGCCATTACTCCGCCCGTTGCCGGTGCCGCCTATGCCGCCGCGCCCATCGCGGGCGTAGGACCCATGAAGATTGGTTTCACGGCCTGCCGCCTGGGGATTGCGGCATTTATTCTTCCCTATATGTGGGTGTATGGCTCTGCTCTGCTCCTGATTGGGGAGCCCCTGAAGGTGGCCTTGGGAGTAGTCACCAGCGTCATCGGCATCGCTGCCTGCGCGTGCGCCATCCAGGGTTACTTGCTACGTCCCGTCAGCATGCTCGAAAGAATCCTTTTATTGATTGCGGCGCTATTCTTAATTAAGCCAGGCTGGATCACCGACGGGATCGGTTTGGCCCTGCTCATTCCCGTGATCATTCATCAAGTGTTCTCTGCCGCCCGGGAGCGCAAGAAAGTTTTTTCCCCAGCGTCTTAGGAACAATCCCCTTACCTCTCCTTTTCCCCCGATAGCGACTCTTGCGCTGCTTCCCGCCCGGCGATGCGGCCGAAGGCCAGACATTCTCCCAAATTTCCAGCACCCTGGTAGAGTAATCCGTAGAGAGAGCCCAATTCTCCTGCGCTGTACAGCCGCGGAATGGGGCGCCCATCGGGGTAAAGGACCTGGGCCTTAGCATTGCGACGGGGTCCTCCCTGGGTGTTGATCAGGCAGGGCCATAACTTCACGGCGTAGTAAGGCCCCGGTCCCAAAGAGGCAAGTTTATCTTGCGGGCGATGGAATTCTGCATCCTCACCGCGCTGGCAGCTCTGGTTATACCGATCAACGGTCTTTTCCAGGAAGGTTCGGTCGAGGCTTGTTTTTTGGGCTAGGCCAGCAAGGGTATCATCAGCAAGGATCCAGCCCCGCCGTATTTCTTCTCCATTATCCTTGGACCAGGCATATCGCCCCCGATTGTATCCTATGGCCGTCACGCCTATCGGGCCAGTTTGGCGGGTGACCTCATCGAAAATCAAAAAACAGGGGATACGGGGATAGCGTAAGCTGTGGGGGTCAAAAAAATCGACGAGAAAATTATAAGCATGAATGTCGGCGAATTCCGAGGCAAAGCGCTTCCCTTGCTGGTCCACAAAAATATAACGGTAGGAGGCCGGGCGGATCATGAAAGCTGCTTCAAATTCGGGAGCCTTAAAGCCCAAAAGCGTGGAAACCCCGGACATATGCCAGAGGTCTGCACCCACCTGCTGGGCCATGCGTATGCCATCCCCCGTGTTCCCCGGCGTCCCCAAAGAATAATAAGGGTACCCTTTGAGATAGTTCATCTTCATCCACTCATCAAATTCAAAACCCCCGCAGGTGAGGATTATGCCCTTCTTGGCCTGCACGGCCTTTTCTTTTCCTTCCTTTTGAATAACAGCGCCAATCACGGCCCCTTGGGAATCGGTCAGGAGGGCCTTAGCCGGCGATCGGCACCATACCGTGATATTCCGGCTCTCCACCCGGGAGCGGAGAAAATTCCAGAAGGCGTTTTCATTCTCCGAGTTGGGTCCGGTTATCATTCGCTTTTCTATGGAATCCTCGCCGGACAGTTGCGGAAAGGCAGCCCCGCCATAGACATGAGTCCGGGCACCCCGGCTTTCTAACCATTCCCGGTTTTTCAGGCATTCTTCGGCGTAGATCCGGATCATCTCCGGTTCCACGCCGCGGGAAACCCGGTAGCACAGGTTTTTCAGGTAACGGAATCCCCCGGCGAAGTCTTTCAAGTTCAGGAATCCGCCCTTAGAGATATTGGTGCTCCCCCCGCCTTTCTCCATTTTCTCCACTATTAAGACCTTGGCGCCTAAATCATGCGCCGTTACGGCGGCAACGGCCCCTGCCCCGCCGAACCCGATGATTAGGACTTCGGTCTCCTCATCCCATTTCATGATTTTATCTCCCCTTGAAAATAGGTTTATGACCTTCGAAGAAGGCTGCCTGCGCTCCAGCATCCTCCTGCCTGGAAAATGAATGTGGGGTTTCAGCGGGAATTGAATTTGACTGAGGGGCGTGGCCGGATTTTTAACCCGAAGGTGGTGGTTGGGATTTATATTGCTGCCGCAACTTCTGTGCTTGCGCCCAATCAAACCTTGCCCCGAGTTCTTCAAAGATAGATTCGGCCGTTTCCAAATGGCCGAAATTCTTTAAAAACTTGCCCATTTCCAGATAAGTTAACCCCAGTTCGTACCGTGCTTCCAGAGCATTGGCTGCTCCTAAACTCCGTTGCCACCAGCGCTGGGCGCGTCCCGGCTTGCCCTTGAGCCACTCTTGCGTTCCTTGCATGCGATAAGCGGCTATCTGCGCCGCTCGATCAAATTTGGCCAGTTTTAAGGCTATCGTACAGGCCGGTTGCGCCTTTTTCATTGCCGCGCCCCTTGCGGATTCCCCCGCCTGCTCTGCACCAATCAGATAAGCCTGGGCCAAGTGAAGGCGTACCGGAATGCAGGAAAAACCCCGCAAGCGATGTTCCCTGACCAGTTGACAACCTTCCTCCAATACGGATAGACCCTGTTGGATATTCCCCTGCCGAAGGTAGCACCGTCCCAGGATTCCGCTGGCATATACGACAACTTGATGGTCCGGAACGCTTTTGAGCAGGTCAAGAGCCTGCCGCATCTTCGCTATGGCTTCATCCAATGCTCCCGCTTGATCCAAGGCGGCAGCCAGCATAAATAATCCCCAGCCCCACGCCTGGTGATCACCCGCATCCTGGCTGACGCGAATAATTTCCTGGCAAAGGTTGACACGGTCGGTTAAGTTTTCTTGGAACCAAAGCAGACTTTCAGCCATTTTCACGCCTGCCCACCTGCGCAAATGGCCTGCTTCCCAATAGGCCGTAGCCGAACGACGGTAGTGTTCAAGGGCCTTTTTCCCTTGGCCTAAAGCGTGGTGTTCATGAAGCGCCAGGCCAAGATAGGCCTGACCCAGCGCTATGGGTTGCTGCGTTCGTTCGGCCAGAGCTACGGCACGCGAGTGGTAGAAATGGGCCAGCCAGGGCATAGGAATCGCGTCGCAAACCAGTCCTACACCCATTGAGGCCAACACTCTTTCCGCAGGAAGGCCGCTTTGCTCAGCAAGGTTCAGCTCCAAGAGGGAATCCAGCACGAGGCGCTCGGGGTCCATGAAATAGTCCATCCAAGCCATTACGGAATAGATGCGACACCGTTCCTGGGCGATACCCTCAGCACCTTCAGGCCTACACTTCTTTCCCAGACAGGATAACAACCGGTGTCTGGCCTGGCGGACCATCTCTTTCCCGATGGCCAGGCGAACGCCCCGGGAAGAAACAGGATACGGGCTTCCCAGGGAGAACAGTGCCCGGAGCAGGTACTCTCGTGCCGACTGATTCTGCCCGCGCCGGAACAATGCCTCTCCCATCTTGCGTTCCAAGATCGCCCGTTGCAAGGGGTCCCAGCGGTTACCGAACGCACGTGTATGGGCGGCCAGGGCTTGGCGGTAATGCTCCAAGGCTTCGGCGTCGGCCGCTATTTTTCCTGCCTGGTCGCCGGCTTTGAACAGATAATCCTGGGCCTTCTCCCACTCTTCGGCCTGGGTATAATGGTAGGCCAGCAAACCGTAGAATTCGTCGAGACGGTCCGCAAAGAGTGCTTCCACGCATTCTCCTACGTGTCGGTGCAGTTCCTTTCTTCGCTGTCGCAGAATGCTCTCATAGGCGGCTTCCTGTACGAGGGCGTGTTTAAAAATGTATTCCAGCTCTGGAATCCGGCTCTTTTCGCGGACGAGTTCAAGGTTCTGCAGCTCCGCCAGGTGGCGATCCAATTCCCGGTCTGCCTCCATAATTCCCCGCAGCACGCGATAGAAAAAGATACGCCCGATGACCGAGGCCAGTTTGAGGACTTGTTTTACCTCATCATCCAAGCGGTCAATCCGGGCCATGACCACTCCTTGCAGGGTAGCAGGGATGGTGATCTGATCGACCCGGGCCGTAGCCTGCCAACGCCCCGTATTCCGATCACGAACAAAGGCGCCAAGGTCGATCAGCACCCGGATCATTTCTTCGAGGAAAAAAGGATTCCCCTCGGCTTTATGGAGTAGCCCCTCCCCCAGGCGGGGCATAAAGGTGTCGATGGGCAGCAGGTTGCGAACCAGTTGGGCACTCTCCTTCGGAGAAAGAGGTGTAAGGGCAATTTCCTGGTAGCAGTCGGCATAGTCCTGGGCAGCAATCTCTTGCAGGCGTGTTGACGGGGTCTCTGCGTCTGGCCGGCCCACGCCACAGATGAGCAGAGGCCCTTCGCGAACGAGCGGCAGAAGATGTTCCAGCAATAAAGCAGAGGAGTGGTCAAGCCAGTGTAAATCTTCAAAAATAAGGACTAACGGCCGCTCTTGCGCTAATTGGGCAAAAAATCTTCGGGTACTGCGGAAAACCTGGCGCCCCATTGTTTCACCGTCTAAATATTTAACCCGTTCCGCTAAGTTTTTAGGAACGTTCAAAGACAGTAAAGTAGCCAGGTACGGAAGAATTTCAGCTGGCTCTTCGGGAAACAAAGAACAAATGCGGCGCTCGAGTTTCGCCCAACGCTGTTCTTCGTGATCTTCAGCAGTAATGCCTGCGTCTGCCTGGATGATCTCCAGAAAGGGCCAATAGCTGATGGTCTGGCTGAAGGAGAGGGTGCGGCCTTCAAGCCATAAAAGGGGCTGGGGAGTCATCTGGCGTCTGACTTCGGCCACCAGCCGGGATTTTCCCAGCCCGGCCTCTCCGCTAATGGACACCAGGCTGCCCTGCCCGTCCAGCAAGCGATCCAGGCAATGAAGGAAGGCAGTAACTTCTTCATCGCGCCCCACGAGGGGAGAATTGATTCCCCGCCCTTCCCGCCCGCGCCGGGAACCCGGTTGGGTCCGCAGACCCATGAGTCTATAAACGGGGACGGGGTCGGCCTTCCCTTTCACCCGCAGAGGGCCGAGATCTTTAAAGGAAAAGAGGTGATGGGTCCGCCGATAGGTGTCCGCTCCGACCAGAATCTCGCCTCGCTGGGATAGGTGCCCTAAGTGGGCGGCCAGGTTCACCGCATCACCCATGACGGAATAATCCTGCTGGCTGCGGGGTCCAATGCCCCCGGCGATGACCAAACCGGTGTTAATGCCAAAGTGGGCTTCCAGATGAAGGCCATGGACCGCATTAAACGCCGTGATCGCCTCCTGCATGCATAACGCAGCCCGGAGAGCGCGTTCGGGGTCGTTTTCGTGGGCGACGGGCGCGCCAAAAAGCGCCATAATTTCGTCGCCGATGAATTTATCCACTGTGCCCCCGTATTGGGTCACAGCCGGTACCAGCTGTTCGAAGCAGGCGTTCATCAAGTCGCGAACTTGTTCTGGGTCCATTGTTTCGGCCAGGCCGGTGAACCCGGCAATGTCGGCGAACATCACAGTGATGAGCTTCCGTTCAGCAGGCAGGTCTAATCTGCCCCTTCTTTTCTTGTTCTCTTCCACCAAGAAACTCCGGAAGTTAAAGAAGGTCGGGTTGAGAATTATGAGATTGTGACGGTCTTTCCACTTTGCCAGGGTAAACCAGGGTGGAGCTACAGCGTGCAACTTACCCCATCACTTTTCACCTGTCAAGATATTTCGGATCTGTGATTCAGACAATAGACTATAGACTTCAGACAATGAGACTGAAGGGAATGGCCATA